>NZ_JAZDRM010000088.1:0-241 GCF_047501495.1 Ancylobacter sp. G4_0304
CAGGAATGGCCCCGCCGCCGTGAAGTGGCGAGGCCGGATGCCGGAGGGCAGGGCTCAGCGATAGGGGTAGCCGGCCTTCTGCATGGTCTCGTCGTATTTCTTGAAGGCTTCGACCACGCGGCCGGCGTACCGGCCACGGCACAGGGCTCGGGCCCGGCGCGCGGCCGGACCTTCAGGAATGGCCCCGCCGCCGTGAAGTGGCGAGGCCGGATGCCGGAGGGCAGGGCTCAGCGATAGGGGT
>NZ_JAZDRM010000009.1:0-131905 GCF_047501495.1 Ancylobacter sp. G4_0304
GGCTGGGGCTGGGGCGGACCCGGCTGGCGCGGCAACTATTGGGGCCCGCCCCCGGGCGGCTGGAACCGTCCCGGCTGGCGCGGCCCGCGTCCGGGCTGGAACGGCCCGCGCCGGGTGTGGAACGGCAATCCCGGCTGGCGGGGACGCGGCCCCGGCTGGCGCGGTCCGCGCATGGGGCCCGGCCCTCGCATGGTGCGCGGTCCTGGCATGGGGCGCGGCCCCTATATGGGCGGCCGCCCCCCGATGATGCGGGGCGCGGGCTATGGCGGCATGCGCATGCGCCCGATGGGCGGCATGGGTGGTGGCTTCCACCGCGCCCACTGAGGACGGCTTCCGCAGATATCGGGCGATGTCTGCGGAACTCCATTTAATACATTGAAATATCAGGCGTGACCGAAGACGCGCTTGAAGATCGTATCGACATGCTTGAGGTGATAGCCGAGGTCGAACTTCTCGGCGATCTCCTCAGGCGTGAGATATTGCCGGACCTCGGAATCGTTGGTCAGCAGGTTCTGGAACTCGCCTTCGCCGCGCCACACCGGCATGGCGTTGCGCTGCACGAGGCGGTAGGCGTCCTCGCGGCTGGCGCCCTTCTGCGTCAGGGCCAGCAGGACGCGCTGCGAATGGACGAGGCCGCCAAGGCGGTCCATGTTCTTCTGCATGTTCTGCGGATAGACCAGCAGCTTCTCGACCACACCGGCGAGGCGGTTCAGTGCGAAATCCAGCGTGACCGTCGCGTCCGGGCCGATGCCGCGCTCGACGGAGGAGTGCGAGATATCACGCTCGTGCCACAGCGCCACATTCTCCAGCGCCGGGGTGACCATGCCGCGCACGAGGCGGGCGAGGCCGGTGACGTTCTCGGTCAGCACCGGGTTGCGCTTGTGCGGCATGGCAGAGGAGCCCTTCTGGCCCTCGGAGAAAAACTCCTCGGCTTCCAGAACCTCGGTGCGCTGGAGGTGACGGATCTCGATCGCCACGCGCTCCATGGAGGAGGCGACCACGCCCAGCGCGGCGAAATAGGCGGCGTGGCGGTCACGCGGGATGACCTGCGTCGACACCGGCTCGACCTTCAGCCCGAGCTTCTCGGCGACATATTCCTCCACGCGCGGGTCGATCTGCGCGAAGGTGCCGACGGCGCCCGAAATGGCGCAGGTCGCCACTTCCTCGCGGGCGGCGACGAGGCGCGCGCGGTTGCGCTGGAATTCGGCATGGGCCTGCGCGAGCTTGAGGCCGAAGGTGGTCGGCTCGGCGTGGATGCCGTGCGAGCGGCCGATGGTCGGGGTGAGCTTGTGCTCGAAAGCGCGGGCCTCAAGAGCGGCCAGCAGCCGGTCCACATCCTGGATGAGGATGTCGGCGGCGCGCACGAGCTGCACGTTCAGGCAGGTGTCGAGCACGTCGGAGGAGGTCATGCCCTGGTGGACGAAGCGCGCCTCCGGCCCGACGATCTCGGCGAGATGGGTCAGGAAGGCGATGACGTCATGCTTGGTGACCGCCTCGATCTCGTCGATGCGGGCGACGTCGAAGGTCGCGTCCTTCGCCTTTTCCCAGATCTTCGCCGCGGCTTCCTTCGGCACCACGCCGAGCTCGGCCAGCGCATCGGTGGCGTGCGCCTCGATCTCGAACCAGATGCGGAAGCGGGTCTGCGGCTCCCAGATGGCAGCCATTTCAGGACGGGTATAGCGCGGGATCACGGGCGGCTCTTTCGACGGTCGAGGGACAGCCGCGCTCTAGCAGATTAGGCCAGATCCCACAAATACCGGCCTCAGACCATCTCGCCGCGCACCCGCGCCGCCGCCTCACGGATCGCCCTGATGTTGGCGGCATAAGCGTCGGGGCCGCCCTTGAACACGGCGGAGCCGGCGACCAGCGCGTTGGCGCCGGCCAACGCGCAGTCGGTCGCGGTGACGTTGGTGACGCCGCCATCGATCTCGATGTCAATCGGGCGGTCGCCGATCATCGCGCTGAGCTGGCGCACCTTGTCCATCACCGGCGCGATGAAGGCCTGCCCGCCGAAGCCGGGATTGACCGTCATCACCACCACGAGGTCGATCAGGTCGAGCACATGCTCGATGGCGCCGGCCGGGGTGGCGGGGTTGAGCGCGACGCCCGCCTTCTTGCCGAACGCGCGGATCGCCTGAAGCGAGCGGTGCAGATGCGGGCCGGCCTCGGCATGGATCGAGATGTGGTCAGCCCCGGCCTTGGCGAAGGCTTCCAGATAGGGATCGACCGGCGCGATCATCAGATGCACGTCGAACGGCTTTTCGCTGTAGGGGCGGATCGCCTTCACCACATCCGGGCCGAACGAGATGTTCGGCACGAAATGACCGTCCATCACGTCGATATGGATCCAGTCGGCCCCGGCGGCGTCGACCGCGCGGACCTCCTCGCCGAAGCGGGCGAAGTCGCTGGCGAGGATCGAGGGGGCGATGATCAGCGGGCGGGGGGGCATGGCAGGTTCTCCGAATTGCCGCGCCCCTAACATGGGGAGCGCCCCGCCCGCAAGAAAGCCGACAAATCCGAAGGAGACCGGATGCGCCGGTATTGAGGGAGGACTAAGCTGCTGCGAGTCGCGTCGATAAAGGATACTGCGCCGGCGGGCGCGGGCGGCGCGACGGACGAGGGGAGCCTGCCTATGAAGACTGTTCGATATCTGGCGGCGGGGGCCGTCGTCGCCGTCGCCGGGCTGCTGGCGACCATGCCCGAGGCCAACGCCTGGCGCGCCGGCGCCTGCGGACCGCGTGGCTGCGTGGGCGCGGCCGGCAATCCGGGCCATTATTATGGCGCGGGCCGCTACTATGGCCCGGTGCCGCGCGGCGGCGGCGTGGTCGTTGTCAACCCGCGCCGCTACTGGGCGCCGGGTGGCGCGGTGGCCGCGGGCGCGGCGCTCGGCTTCCTGACCGGCGTTGCGGCCGCCAATCTGGTCGGCCCGCCGCCCCAGCCCAATTACTGCTGGTTCTACACCAACCCCCAGCGCACCCAGGGCTTCTGGGAGCCGTGCCCCTGAGGCACGCGCAAGAGCGCTTTGAAACAGGACGCGGCCGGAAGGAATTCCGGCCGCGTTTTAGTTTTCAGGAGGTCGTTTCAGGGGAGCGAGATCACTTCGTCCAGGCGTCGACCTTGGCCTTGTTGGCGGCAACCCAGGCCTTGGCGGTGGCGGCCGGATCGGCGCCGGGCTTCTCGTTCTCCACCATCAGGGCCTGCTCGTCGGCGAGCGAGAGGTTGAAGCCGTCGAGGATCTTGTAGGCCTCGGGCGCCTCTTCCTTGAGCTTGGTCGAGACGATGGTGTTCACGGTCTCCTCGCCGCCGAACACGCCCTTGGGATCGTCGAGATATTTCAGGTCCCAGGTCGCGAACATCCAGTGCGGGGTCCAGGTCGTGATGACGATCGGCTCCTTCTTGGCGTAGGCGTCCTTGAGCGCGGCGACCATGGTGGCGTCCGAACCCTCGACCAGCTTCACCGGCAGGCCGTATTCCTTGATCGCCTTCTCCGACGCCTTCATCAGGCCGGCGCCGGGATCGATGCCGATCACCTTGCCGCCGAACTTCGCCGGATCCTTCTTGATGTCCTCGATGGTGGTGATGTCGACATAGGTCGGCACCGCCCAGCCGATCTTGGCGCCGGTGACGTTCGGCCCGAGATTGTCGACCTTGGACTTGAGCTTGTCGTAATAGGCGGCATGGGTGCCCGGCAGCCAGGCCGCGACCATGGCGTCGGCCTCGCCGGTGGCGACCGCCTGCCACATCGCCGCGCCCGAGAGCGGGACGATCTTCACCTTGTAGCCCTTATCCTCCAGCGCCGCCTTGACGACGTTGGTGGCGACCACGGCATCCGACCATTCGACATAGGCGATGGTCAGGTCCTTCTTTTCCGCCTGCGCCGCGCCGAGCGTCAGGCCGAGAGCGGCGGCGGCGACCGCCGTGCCCTTGAGGAGTTTCGAAAGGATCGACATTGACGGAGACTCCGATTCTGGAAGTTGAGGTTGCGGGGCGGAAGTCTTGTGCTTCCTTGAGAAAATCGGGCGGCTAGCCGGCGCCGCGGTCCATGCGCATGCGCCGGGCGATGTGCTGGGTGATGCGGTCGAGGATGACGGCGAGCACGACGATCGCGATGCCCGCCTGGAAGCCCTGTCCGGCCTCCAGCCGCTGGATCGCCTTCCACACCTCGCCGCCGAGGCCGCCGGCGCCGATCATCGCCGCGATCACCACCATGGAGAGCGCGAGCATGATGGTCTGGTTGATGCCGGCCATGATGGTGGGGATGGCGAGGGGAAGCTGGAGCTTGAACAGCTTCTGCCAGCGCGAGGAGCCGAAGGAATCCGCCGCCTCTACGAGTTCCGGCGGCGTCTGCATGATGCCGAGCGCGGTGAGCCGGATGGTCGGCGGCATGGCGAAGACGATGGTGGCGAAGCAGGCCGACACGGCGCCGAGCCCGAAGAAAGGGATGGCCGGGATCAGGTACACGAAGCTCGGCATGGTCTGCATCATGTCGAGCGCCGGCCCGACCACGCGCCAGAACCGGCGGCTGAGCGCGGCGGCGATGCCGATGGGAATGCCGATCATCAGCGCGAAGGCGGTGGAGACCAGCACCAGCACCAAAGATTGCAGCGTCGCCCGCCACAGTTCGAGATTCCACAGGAAGGCGAAGCCGAGCATGGTGAACAGCGCGATGCGCGCCGTCGTCAGCCGCCAGACGATCAGGCCGAACACCAGGATCACCAGCCAGGGCGGCAGGTCGACGAGGAAATCGGTGGTGGCCTCGATGCCGGTGCCGATCACCGCGCTGATGGCGCGGGTGACGCCGGAGAAATGCTCCGTCGCCCAATCCAGCGCGGCGTCGCACATCTCGGCAAGGGGAATGCGGGGGATTTCGAAGTCCATCGCCGGCGCCCTCAGTGCATCGGTTCGCCGCGGCGGCGCGCGAGCGCGGCCACGAGGTCGGTATTGCTGATCACGCCGCGCAATTCGCGCCCGGCGCCGACCACCGCGATCTCGCCACGCCCGGCCGCCAGTCGCGACACCGCCTCGTTGAGCGTCGCGGTGTCGGGGACGCAGGCGTCGCGGTCGCTGGCCAGCAGGCGGATTTCCGTCGCCCCGGCACCGCGCAGCACGCCGGCATCGACCGTGCCCTGGAACAGCCCGTTCTGGCACACGACGGTCGCGGCGGGGTCGCCGGACTGTTCGAGCCGTACCAGCGCCTCGGCGGCGGGAACGTGCCAGGGCACAACGCAGGCCGGCGCGCGCATGGCGGCGCCCGCCGTGACCACGCCGAGCACATCGATATGCTCAACGAAGCGGCGCACATAATCATCGGCGGGATTGGCGAGGAAATCGGACGCATAGCCCTGCTGGACGACCGCGCCGTCCTTCATCAGCACTATCCGCCCGCCGAGCGCGATCGCCTCGTCGAGGTCGTGGCTGACGAACACGATGGTCTTCTTCAGCCGCTTCTGCAGCGCCACCAGCTCCTGCTGCATGTCGCGGCGGATCAGCGGGTCGAGCGCGCTGAACGCCTCGTCCATCAGCAGCACGTCCGGCTCCAGCGCCAGAGCGCGGGCGAGGCCGGCGCGCTGCTGCATGCCGCCGGAAAGCTGCGAGGGCAGGTGAGCCTCCCAGCCCTTCAGCCCGACAGTCTCCAGCGCGGCCATCGCGCGCTCGCGGCGCAGCGTGGGGGAGACGCCCTGCACCTCAAGCCCGTATTCGACATTGCGCAGGATGGTCCGGTGCGGGAACAGCGCGAATTGCTGGAACACCATGCCGAAGCGGGTGCGCCGCACGGCCATCAACTCGCTCTCGGAGAGCTTGGTGAGGTCGGTTTCGTCGAGCAGCACCGAGCCGGCGGTCGGCTCGACGAGGCGGTTGATGCAGCGCAGGCAGGTCGACTTCCCGGAACCGGAAAGTCCCATCACCACGAGAATCTCGCCCTCGGCGATGTCGAAGCTGACATCGTTCAAGCCCACGACCGCCCCGGTCTGCTTGAAGATCGCCTCGCGGCCGAGGCCGCTCTGCAGAAGCGGCAGGGCTTTTCCGGCGTCGTCGCCGAAAATCTTGGTCAGTCCGCGAACCCTGATGCGAGGCCGTTTCTCAGTCATGAACTCCCCCGTGCCAGGAGAGTGTCAGGCGCATGGCAGCCATGCCGATTGCACAGATGCGACGGCAGGGGCTGGAAATACGACAGTCACATGATGGCGCTCAACTGAGCGGCGGGCCGCCCCACAGATCGCGCCAGCTCGGCTGTGCGCCGCGCTGGGGAAGGGCGTTCGCCTCATACACAGCGCGGGCGCAGGCGCGTGCCAGCGTCGCCACCGTCGCGGCCCCGATCAGCGCGAGGTCGAACACCGGGTCGGCGAGCTCGCGCTTTCCGGTCGCGGCGGCGAAGATGGTGTCGCCGTCGAGAGGGGTGTGCACCGGCCAGATCGCGCGGGCGAAGCCATCATGGGCCATCACCGCGAGCCGCTTGGCCTGGGCCTTGGTCAGCACCGCGTCGGTAGCGACCAGCGCGATGGTGGTGTTGGCGCCGGCCGGCAGGCCCTTGAGCGCCGGCGGATCGGGCAGCGCGGG
The DNA here is from genome assembly GCF_047501495.1 of Ancylobacter sp. G4_0304. Classification (NCBI taxonomy): domain Bacteria; kingdom Pseudomonadati; phylum Pseudomonadota; class Alphaproteobacteria; order Hyphomicrobiales; family Xanthobacteraceae; genus Ancylobacter; species Ancylobacter sp. G4_0304. Next base: position 6,559 of record NZ_JAZDRM010000009.1, read on the forward strand.
CAGGGGATGGGGCAGGCCGAGGCCGCCAAACTCGCCGCCCTGCTCGAAAGGCGCGGACCAGAAATGCGGCATGCCCGGCAGGTTGGTCGCCCCGCAGGCGTTTACCGCCACCAGCGCGCCGATCGTATGGCCGGTGGAGCAGAGCATCGAGGCCGAGCCGAGGCCGCCCTTCATGCTCACCGTGGTCGCGCCGGTGCCGGCGCCGACGGTGCCAAGCGGGAAATCTAGCCCGGCGGCATTGGCCGCCTGATAGCCGAGGTCGCGATAGGGAGCGAAGCGGCCCCACTCCTTGTTGCCGCCGTTGAGCAGATCGAACAGCACCGCCCCCGGCACGATCGGCACAAGCGCATCGCCGACGGGAAAGCCGATGCCGCGCTCGGCCAGAGCCGCCATCACCCCCGCCGCCGCATCGAGCCCGAAGGCCGACCCGCCCGAGAGCGTGATGGCGTGGATCGCGCCCACCGTCTCGTCCGGCGCCAAAAGGTCGGTCTCGCGCGTGCCCGGCCCCCCGCCGCGCACATCGACCGAGGCAACCGCCGGCTCGTCGAACAGGATGGTGGTGACGCCGGAACCGAGAGTGAGGTCCGTGGCATTGCCGACCTTGAGCCCGGCGACATCGGTGATCAGGTTGCGGGCGAGGGTGGCGCGCATGGGCGTCTCTCCATCTTGCCGGCCGCGCCATCACATCACGGGGAGAGGCGGGTCGGTCTCATTGCTAAAGGCGCACGGGAGGTGCATTGGGAGGGAACCGGAACGATGCAGGTTGCCAAAATTCATGGCCGACGTCACGCTCCCGGCGGCCTTTGTCGCCGGCATTGCCAGCTTCGCCTCTCCCTGCGTGCTGCCGCTGGTGCCGCCCTATCTGTGCTATCTGGCCGGCACCAGCCTCGACCAGATCACCCACAAGGCCCCGACCGACGCCGCCGCCCGGCGCACCCTCGGCGCGGCGCTGCTGTTCGTGGCCGGATTCTCCACCGTGTTCGTCGCGCTGGGCGCCGGCGCCTCGGTGATCGGCGGTTATCTGCGGCTGTATTCGCAGGAACTCTCCATCGTCGCCGGCATCGCGATCCTGGCGATGGGGCTGCACTTCCTCGGCATCCTGAAATTCGGCTGGCTGAGCCAGACGAAGCGCGTGCATGTCGACGCCCCCACCGGCTTGTTCGGCGCCTATCTGATGGGCCTGGCCTTCGCCTTCGGCTGGACGCCGTGCATCGGGCCGGTGCTGGCGGCGATCCTCGCGGTGGCGGCGAGCGAGCAGACCCTCACCCAGGGCGCGCTGCTGCTGGGCATCTATTCCGCCGGGCTGGGAGTGCCGTTCCTGCTGGTCGCGGCGATGGCGCGGCCGGCGCTCGGGCTATTGATGCACGCGCGGCGCTGGCTGCCGGCGGTGGAGAAGGGCATGGGCGCGCTGCTCGTGCTCACCGGCATCGGCTTCCTCTCCGGCTGGATGGCGCAGATGAGCTACTGGCTGCTGGAGACCTTCCCGGCGCTGGCGAGCTTCGGCTAACGCGCGATCCTCTTCAGCGCCCGGCCAGCGGCTTGCGCATGCGCAGGCACGCCATGCGCAGGCCGCCGCTCAGCAGATGTTCGCCCGTCCGCTCGGTCACGAAGCCGTGGCGCAGATAGAAGGCCTCGGCATTGAGGCTGGCATCCATGACCAGTTCCTTGAGCCCGTATTTGCGCGCCCGCAGCTCCAGCGCTGCCAGCATGGCCGCGCCGATGCCCATGCGTCCGTAATCGGGGCGCACATAGACCGCGCGCAGTTCGCGCCGGCCCGGAACGAATGAGCCGAAGCCGACGATGCCGGCCCCGCGCCGGCGCGCGACAACCGCTTCCTCGATGCCGTTCTCGACGCGCAAAGCGAGGGCATCCACATGTTCGGGCCGCACCGGAAGCGGCGCCCAGGCATCGATGATCTCGGGCGCATAGAAGCCGACGGCCGTCCCGCGAATGGCGGCGCGGTGGACCGCCAGTATCGCCTCGGCATCGTCCGGGCGAGCTGTGTCGAGGCGGATATTGGACGGCATCGGCATGGGGATTCCTGCGGCACGGCGAATCTGTCGCCGCAGATTGTGCGCAAGTCGCCCCATAAGAAAACCCGCCGGATTGCTCCGGCGGGTCTCGTTATTCAGACACTGGCGCGGTGATGCGCCCGCGGCTCACAGCTCGGAATAGCCGCCGTCCTTCCAGACGTAGACGACGTAGTCGCCGCTGGTGCGGTCACCCTTCTTGTCGAAGGAGAGCGTGCCGAGCACCGTGTCGAACTTGGCGCCGGAGTGGATGTACTCGGCGATCTTCTTCGGGTCGAGCGACTTGGTGGCGTCCGCCGCCTGCTGCAGCATCTGGCCGGCCGCATAGGTGTAGAGCACGTAACCTTCCGGATCGATGCCCTTCTTCTTGAACTCCTCGACGACCGCGGCGGCCGCCGGGATCTTGCGGGGGTCGGAACCGAAGGTCATCAGCGTGCCCTCGGCGCCCGGACCGGCGATGGTCCAGAACTCCTTGTCGGTGATGCCGTCGCCCGAGAACAGGACGGTCTTCAGGCCCTGGTCGCGCATCTGGCGAACCAGAAGGCCAGCTTCGGTGTGCAGGCCGCCGTAGTAGAGCACGTCGACGCCAGCGCCCTTCAGCTTGGAGACGAGCGCGGTGTAGTCCTTCTCACCCGGGTTGATGCCCTCGTAGATGACTTCGGTCACGCCGCCGGCGTTGATCGACTTCTTGGTCTCGTCGGCCAGGCCCTTGCCGTAGGGGGTCTTGTCGTGGACGATGGCGATCTTCTTGCCCTGAAGGTTCTTCAGGATGTACTCGCCGGCGGTGGCGCCCTGCTGGTCATCGCGGCCGCAGGTGCGGAACACGTTGGTCAGGCCGCGCTCGGTGAGCTTCGGGTTGGTCGAGGCCGGGGAGATCGCGATCACGCCGGCTTCGGCATACTGCTCGGAGGCCGGGATCGAAACGCCGGAGTTGAAGTGGCCGAGGACGAATTTCACGCCGTCCGCGATGAACTTGTTCGCGACCGAGACGCCCTGCTCGGGCTTGGAGGCGTCGTCGCCGATGACGATCTCGACCTTCTCGCCCATCAGGCCGCCCTTGGCGTTGACGTCGGCCGCCCACTGTTCGGCACCGTTCTTGAGCTGCGCGCCGAAGGTGGCATTCGGGCCGGTGATCGGACCGCCGACGCCGACCTTCACCTGCGCGGAAGCCGGCATGGCCATCGCCACCATCGCGCCGAGCGCGATACCGGCCAACAGAAGCTTCTTCATGAACTTCTCTCCTGATTCTCTGGGAGGATTAGAACTTTACGCGGCCATTTCCTGTCGCGGTCATCGCCCCTGGGCGCCATCATGCCCGTTTCCGTGCCGGTGTCGACGGCGAAGACGAAGCGCGCATCTGCAAGCATCAAATCCGAGCCACGTCCGGCGCTCAAGGGAAATTCTCAAGAAATCTATCCGTTGCTCTTCTCGCGCCAGCCGAACGGGCCAGCCTGCCGATAAAGCCAACTATACCGGGTCGCCATCTGCTTGGCGCGCTCGGCGCGGAAGCCGAGCGTGGTCACCGCGATGAGGAACGCGGTGTCGGTCAGGAAATAGTGCCCGGACATCAGCGTGCCGTTGAACAGCGCGAAGTGGAAGAAACGCACCACGCAGCCCAGCAGCACCGCATAGAGCACGGCCTGCCGATAGCCGCGCCAGGTCTTGGCGATGGCGCGGCCCGAGAGCCAGGACGCCCCGCCGCCGAGGAAGATGGTGACCAGCAGGAAGTCGCCGCGCGAGACCTCGACGACGAGTTCCGGCGCCACTAGGAAGGCGGCGGCGACGGCGCCGATGACCGCGATGGGCCCGCTGACGGCGAGGCTGGTCGGCGCGCCCTGGGAAATGATGGTCCCGGAGAATTCGGCTGCCATGATCAGTGCCTCCCGCCTTCGAGATAGGCCGCGCGGACTTCGGGGCGCTCCAGCAGCTCGCGCCCCTCGCCGGACATGGTGACGGAACCGTTCACCAGCACATAGCCGCGATGGGCGAGCTTGAGCGCGTGAAACGCGTTCTGCTCCACCAGGAATACGGTGAGGCCCTCGGCACGGTTCAGCTCGCGGATCGCGTCGAAGATCTGCTTCACGATCAGCGGGGCGAGGCCGAGCGAGGGCTCGTCCAGCATCAGCAGGCGCGGCCGGCTCATCAGCGCGCGGCCGATCGCCAGCATCTGCTGCTCGCCGCCCGAGAGCGTGCCGCCACGCTGGTTGATGCGCTCCTTGAGGCGCGGGAACAGCGTGTAGACCTTCTGCAGGTCGCTGTCGAAATGGGCGAAGCCGTCGACCGAAGCGCCCATTTGCAGGTTCTCATAGACCGTCATGCGCGGGAAGATGCGCCGGCCTTCCGGCGATTGCGCGATCTTGAGCTGGGCGATCTCGTGGGTCGGCATCTTGGTGATGTCGCGGCCCTCATAGACGATCTGGCCCTCGCGGGCGCGCGGCTGGCCGAAGATGGTCATCATCAGCGTCGACTTGCCGGCGCCGTTGGAGCCGATCAGCGTGACGATTTCGCCGCGATGCACGTCCACGTCGACGCCCTTCAGCGCCATGATGTTGCCGTAGAAGGTCTTGACGCCGCGCACGGCCAGCATCGGGGCCTCGGCGGGGGTAGAAGTGTCGGTCACGATGACGCTCCCGTTGCAACCGTGGCGTCGATTTCCGCCTCGACCTCCTCGACGGCGTCCTCATCGACACCGAGATAGGCCGCGATGACGCGCGGATCGTTCTTCACCGCTTCGGGCGTCCCGTCGGAAATCTTCGTGCCGTAGTCGAGCACGACGACGTGGTCGGAAATCTCCATCACCACGCTCATGTCGTGCTCGATCAGCAGGATCGAGGTGCCGTGATCGGCGCGGATCGAGCGCAGCAGCGCGTTCAGCTCAAGGCTCTCGCGCGGATTGAGGCCGGCCGCCGGCTCGTCGAGGCACAGCAGGATCGGCTCCGAGCACATGGCGCGGGCGATCTCCAGCCGACGCTGGGCGCCATAGGGCAGGTCGCCCGCCGGATCGTCGGCACGGTCGAGCAGATCGACCTGCTCCAGCCAATACACCGCCTTCTCGCGCGCCGCCTTCTGCGCCGCGTTCCAGCTCGGCAGGCCGAGCAGGCCCTTGATCGAGAATACCGAGGCCTTCATCAGCGCGTTGTGCTGAGCCACCATCAGGTTTTCCAGCACGGTCATGCCGGTGAACAGGCGGATGTTCTGGAAGGTGCGCGCCACCTTGGCGTCGCCGGAGACGCGGTAGTCCGGAAGGCGCTCCAGCAGATACACCGCGCCCGAGCTTCCGGCGAGCGAGCGCTCGCCGTTGAGCGTCACCGCGGCGAGCTCGGAATCGGTGGGCGGGCGCTGGTGCGCCAGCACGAGGCGGCCCTCGCTCGGCTTGTAGAAGCCGGTGATGCAGTTGAACACCGTGGTCTTGCCGGCGCCGTTCGGCCCGATCAGCGCGGTGATGTCGCCGCGGCCGACCTTGAAGGACAGGTCGTTGACCGCGACCAGCCCGCCAAAGCGCATGAACAGGTGCTCGACGCTCAGTATGGGATCGATGTCCCACCTGTGCGCGGTGGTATCTGTGGGGAGCGACATCAGCCGTGCCCTTCCTTGACGAGATCGCCCGAGACCGACTTCTTCTCCTTGAGGAAGATCGTGGGATCGCGGGTCGAGACGAGGCCGCGCGGCTTCCACACCATGATGACCACCATGGCAAGCCCGAACAGCAGCATGCGGTAGAGGCTCGGGTCGAACTCGTTGCCGAAGAACTGCTTGAGGAAGCCGAGATTGCGCAGCATCTCCATGCCGCCCATCATCACCGCCGCCGAGACCGCGACGCCGATCTGCGAGCCCATGCCTCCGAGCACCACGATGGCGAGGATCATCGCCGAGATGTCGAAGGTGAAGCTCTCCGGGCTGACGAAGCCGGCGCGCACCGCGAAGAAACAGCCGGCGAATCCGCCGAACATCGCGCCGGTGGCGAAGGCCGACAGCTTGACGTTGGTAGTGTTGAGGCCGAGCGAGCGGCAGGCGATCTCGTCCTCGCGCAGCGCTTCCCACGCCCGGCCCACCGGCAGCTTGCGCAGCCGCACCGTGACGAAGGCGGTGAGCAGGGCCAGGCACAGGATCACGAAGTAAAGGAAGATGATGCGGTGCATCGGGTCGAAGGTCAGCCCAAACAGCGCCGCGAAGCCATTCTCGCTCGCATTGAACGGAATGCCGAAGAAGGTGACACGCGGGATCGAGGCGATGCCCGCGCCGCCGCCGGTGAAGTCCACCCAGTTGATCAGGACCAGGCGGATGATCTCGCCGAAGGCCAGCGTGACGATGGCGAGATAGTCGCCGCGCAGGCGCAGCACCGGAAAGCCGAGGATCATGCCCCACACGCCGGCGAAGATGCCGGCGGCCGGCAGGCAGATCCAGAACGCCCAGTCCGCCCAGAACTGCTCGCCGATCAGCCCGGCGAAGAAGTCGTTCACCGGCGCCGAAGTGGCGAGCAGGGCGTAGGTGTAGGCGCCCACCGCGTAGAAGGCGACATAACCGAGGTCCAGCAAGCCGGCGAGGCCGACCACGATGTTAAGACCCCAGCCCAGCATCACATAGGTGAGGATGAGAATGCCGAGGTCGATCAGGTAGCGGCTCTCGTTGAGCCCACCCATCGACAGCACCGCGATCAGCGGGAAGGCGATGGCGAAGGCCAGCAACGCCGGCTTGAAGGCCGGGCCGATGGCAGTGAAGGTCCGCGCAACGGCACCCGGACCGGTGCGGGTCTTGACCACCCGGTTGGGCGACCACACCGTGAGATTGAGGATCAGCCGGCCGGCGAATACGATGGCGACCATCACCGCCACGGCATAGGGCCGGTAGTCGAGGCCGAGCACGCCGTCGCGGATCACGGTTTCGAAGCCGACCAGCGGGCCGATCAGGCCCAGCGTGATCAGGCCGGCGAAGAACGCGTCCTTCAGGGCATGGGGGAAGGCGGAAGCCGGGGCCGCCCCGGCGGCGGGGGCGCTTTCAGCGATATGCGCTGCCATGATGGGAAACCCTACACCTTCTCGACTTCAGGCCGGCCCAGCAGGCCCTGCGGCATGAAGATAAGGGTGATGGCGAGAATGGAGAACGCCGCGACGTCCTTGTATTCGATCGAGAAATAGGCCGACCAGAACGTCTCGATGAGGCCGATCAGCAGCCCGCCCAGCACGGCGCCAGGCAGCGAGCCGATGCCGCCGAGCACCGCCGCGGTGAACGCCTTCACGCCGGGCACGAAGCCGTCCGCGAAATGGGCGACGCCGTAATACATCAGGTACATGGTGCCGGCGACGGCGGCGAGCGCGGCGCCGATGACGAAGGTCAGCGAGATGGTGTGATCGACATTGATGCCGAGCAGCGCGGCCATCTTGCGGTCCTGCTCACAGGCGCGCTGCGCCCGGCCGAGCGAGGTCTTCTGCACCAGATACCAGAAGCCGGTCAGCAGCACCGCGGTCACTGCCATGATGATGACCTGCTTCCACGCCAGCGTGACCTGATAGGAACCGTTGTCCATCAGCACGATCACGTCGGTGATCATCGGGGGCACCGGCTTGTTGCGCGGGCCCTGCGCGACCTGGACGAAGTTCGACAGGAAGATCGACATGCCGATGGCCGAGATCATCGGCGCGAGGCGGAAGGAGCCGCGCAGCGGCCGGTAGGCCACCCGCTCGATCGCCCAGCTCGTCAGCGAGGTGAAGAACATCGCCACCACCAGCACGATGGCCAGCGCCAGGAAGATGGAGGTGATGCCCAGCACCGTGGTGAGCAGCAGGAAGCAGATCAGCGAAATGAACGCCGACACCATGAACACGTCGCCATGGGCGAAGTTCACCATGCCGATGATGCCGAACACCATGGTGTAACCGATCGCGATCAGCCCGTAGATCGAGCCGAGCGTCAAACCGTTGATGAGTTGCTGAACAAAGACGTCCATTACGAACTGGCTCCCCTCGGCCGCCGGGCGCATCTTTTAAGCGCCGCAGCCGCTGCCCAGATTGTGGTCATGCTCATATGAGCGCCGTTAACTCTTAGCGCGGCCCTTAAAAGGATACAATTCGATCGAAAGGCGAAATGCAATCGATCGAAAGAAATGATGTTTCGGTATTGCCGTAGGGCGAAACACCTCAATTTCTGAGATGCGGGTTGCTTAGCCGGCGGGTTGCACCTGTCGGATGCCAAGAACGGCCTGTGTTTTTCGCTGGCGGGTGTCTGGGTGTGCTACGTCCAAGGTTCGACCCGTCAGACGGTTTCCTTTCGCCCGGCTTCGGAGTTATGCACAGGATGCTTTCCGACCGTCGTCGGGGCGTCACGGAGGTCCCGTTGGACGACATTACCCGCCACAAGGCCGAGCCGGCACTCTATCGCGAGGCGATGAGCCGCCTCGTCGCGGCCGTCCATGTGGTCACGACGCGCGGAGAGGCCGGCCGCGCCGGCTTCACCGCAACCGCGGTGGTTTCGGTTTCGGACGCGCCGCCGACTCTGCTGGTCTGCCTCAACCGCTCGATCAACGCCGCCGCCGCCTTCCGGCAGGCCGGGCTGTTCGCCGTGAACATGCTCAGCGGCGAGCAGCAGGCGGTGGCCGACAGCTTCGGCGGCAGGCTCGGCATGAACGGCGAGCAGCGTTTCTCGGTCGGGCACTGGCAGGACGGCACGCTCGGCGTGCCGTGCCTCACGGGCGCGCTCGCCGTGTTCGAATGCCGGCTGGCCGAGGTGCGCACCATCGCGACGCACAATGTGCTGGTCGGCCATGTCGAGGCGGTCACGCTCGGGCCGGCGGCGCCGGGGCTCGCTTATGTTGATCGCAGCTATCGGGTGCTGTGAGCGGGGCTAGACGGCTTGCCCCGCGCACCAGCCCGACGACCAGGCCCACTGGAAATTATAGCCACCGAGCCAGCCGGTCACGTCCACCACCTCGCCGATGAAGAACAGGCCCGGCGCTTCTTTCGCCTGCATTGTGCGCTGGTCCAGCCCCGCCGTATCGACCCCGCCGAGCGTCACCTCGGCGGTGCGGTAGCCTTCGGAGGCGGTCGGCTTGAGCCGCCACGCGTTCACCGCCGAATCGATCTGCCGGAGATGGCGGTCCGACAAATCGGCGAGGTTGCGGCCTCCTGCCTCGCTATCGGCGACAAGCTGCGCCAGCCGGCGCGGCAGGAAGGCGGACAGCGCGGAGACCGGCGCCTGCCGGCCATTTGAGGCACGCGCGTCGCGCAGTTGCGCAAACACATCGATGCCGGGCGCCAGCGCGATCTCGATGTCGTCGCCCTCGCGCCAGTAGGAGGAAATCTGGAGAATCGACGGGCCGGAGAGGCCGCGATGGGTGAACAGGAGCCCCTCGTCGAAGCGGGTCTTGCCGTGGCGCACGCTGGCCTCGACCGCGACCCCGGCAAGCGGGGCCAGCCGCTCCAGCGAGCCCGGCTCCAGCGTCAGCGGCACGAGGCCGGGGCGCGTCGGAACGATCTTCAGCCCGAAATGTTCGGCGATCTCATAGCCGAGACCGGTCGCGCCCATTTTCGGGATGGACTTGCCCCCGGTCGCCACCACCAGCGAGCGGCAGGCCAGCAGGCCGGCGCTGGTGCGCAGATGGAAACCGTCGGCGGTGCGCGAGACCTCCTCGATCGAAGTCGACAAGGCCAGCTCGCCGCCAGCATCCCTCAATTCGCGCAGCAGCATGTCGACGATCTGCCGCGCCGAGCCGTCGCAGAACAATTGCCCGAGCGTCTTCTCGTGCCAGGCGATGGCATGGCGATCCACGAGCGCGATGAAGTCGTGCTGGGTGTAGCGCTTGAGCGCGGAGATGCAGAAGCGTGGGTTGGCGGAAAGATAGGCGCGTGGGCTGGCGTCGAGATTGGTAAAATTGCAGCGTCCGCCGCCGGAGATGCGGATCTTTTCGCCCGGCGCGCGGGCATGGTCGATCACCAGCACCGAGCGCCCGCGCTTGCCGGCCTCGATGGCGCACATCAGGCCCGCCGCGCCGGCGCCGAGCACCACGACATCGAACAGGCGGGGCGCGAGGGTCACGCCGGCACCCCGGCATCATAGTCGTGCGCGCCGCCGCAATAATCCGTGACGCGCCAGCCTTCCGGCGTCGGCTCCAGATAGGACGGGCCGACCGGCACCTTGCCGTAGCCGCCGGGAATGTCGAGCACATAGGTCGGCAAAGCGAGGCCCGAGAGCCGCCCGCGCAGCGCCGCCATCAGTTCCTGTCCGCGCTCGATGGGGAGGCGGAAATGGGCGGTGCCGGGAGCAAGGTCGGGATGATGCAGGTAATAGGGCTTCACCCGGCACTCGACCAAAGCGCGGAACAGGGCGGCAAGCGTGCTCGCATCGTCGTTCACCCCGCGCAGCAGCACGCTCTGGCTGACCAGTGCGATGCCGGCATCCGCCAGCCGCGCCAGCGCCGCCCGCGCCTCGACGCCTAGCTCGCGCGCATGGTTGGCGTGGACGGCGATGTAGGTGGTGAGCTTCGGCGCGCGCAGGGCCGCCACCAGCATGGCGGTGATGCGCTCGGGCGCGGCGACCGGCACGCGGGTATGAAAGCGCACAATCTTCACATGGTCGATGGCGGAGAGCCGCGCCATCAATTCGCCCAGCCGGCGCGGCGAGGCCACCAGCGGGTCGCCGCCGGTCACCACCACTTCCCAGATCTCGGGGTGGGCGCCAACATAGGCCAGTGCCGTATCGAGCGCGGCGTCGGAGAGGCTGGTTTCCGCACCCGGCCCCACCATCTCGCGGCGGAAGCAGAACCGGCAATAGACCGCGCAGACGCCGACCAGCTTCAGCAGCACCCGGTCGGGATATCGGTGCACGATGCCCGGCACCGGGCTGTGCGCCTCGTCGCCGATCGGGTCGGCAAGCTCGTCGGGCCTTGTCTCCAGCTCGTGCGCATCGGGCAGGAACTGCGCGGCGATGGGATCCCCCGCCTCGCCCGGCGTCATCAACCCGGCCAGCGTCGGCGTGACCGCCACGGCATAGCGGGCGGCCACCGCTTCCAGCGCCGGGTCGCTCGCCACCAGCCCGGCCTCGGCAAGGTCGGCAACGCCGCGCAGGGTGCGGGGCGGCAGGGCAGGGGTGGTCAGCGCGGGCAGGGAACGGGCTTGGCTCATGCGCGCTCTTGTGATCGGTTCCGGGCATCTCGGCAAGGCGTGCCGCGCATGGCTGGGCTATGCTGGCGGCACGGTTCGGAGACACAGCCCATGAATGTGCGGGAAGACGACGTGCTGGAAGCGGCCGCGCGCTGGCGCCGCGAGGGGCGGGGCGTGGCGCTCGCCACCGTGGTCGAGACCTGGGGCTCGGCGCCCCGACCGGTGGGCAGCCATCTGGTGATCGATGACCGCGGCGATTTCCTCGGCTCGGTGTCGGGGGGCTGCGTCGAGGGCGCCGTGGTGTCCGAGGCCGCCGAGGTGATCGCGGACGGCCAGCCCCGCCTCGTCTCCTTCGGCGTCGCGGACGAGACCGCCTGGCGGGTCGGCCTGTCCTGCGGCGGGCGCATTTCGGTTTATGTCGAGAAGGTCGGCTGATGGATCTTGCCTTGCTCGAAGCGCTGAACACGGAGCGCGCCGCCCGCCGCGCCGCGATCGTGGTGACCGAACTCGGCAGCGGCCGGCAGCGTCTGGTGACGCCCGCGCAAGTCCCGGCCGATCCGCTCGCCGGCCAGCTGGCGGAGGCGCTGCGGACCGGGCGCAGCGCGATGGTCGAACACGGCAATGAACGCATGTTCTTGTCGGTGCAGGTGCCGGCGCCGCGCCTCGTCATCACCGGCGCCGTGCATATCTCGCAGGCGCTGGCGCCGATGGCGGCGATGACCGGGCTCGATGTGGTGATTGTCGATCCGCGCAGCGCCTTCGCCACACCCGAGCGCTTTCCCGCCGTCGACCTCCGCGCGCAATGGCCGGACGAAGCGCTCCCAAGCCTCGCGCTCGACGCGTTCACCGCCTTCGCCGCGCTGACCCACGATCCCAAGATCGACGATCCGGCGCTGGAGGAGGCGCTGCGGCGCGGCTGCTTCTATGTCGGCGCGCTCGGTTCGCGGAAGACGCACGCCGCGCGGCTTGAGCGGCTCGCCGGACGCGGGCTCGGCACGGAGATGCTGGCGCGCATCCATGCCCCGATCGGCCTCGATATCGGGGCGGCGACGCCGGCGGAGATCGCGGTGGCGATCCTCGCGCAGGTTGTCGGCACGCTGCGCCAGCGCCCCGCCGCGCGGGAGCGGGCGGCATGAAGTTCGGCACGGTGACGCTGGACGATGCCGAAGGCGCGGTGACCGTCCATTCGCTGAGCCTGCCCGGCCTCACCCTGCGCAAGGGCACGCGGCTCGATCCCGGGCTGATCGCGCAACTGCGCGCGGCGGGCCAGGGCGAGGTGATCGCCGTGCGCGCCGAACCCGGCGATGTCTGGGAGGACGAGGCGGCCTCACGGGTCGCGGCCTCCGTGCTCGGTCCCCATGCTGTGGCGGACGCCGCCTTCACCGGTCGCGTCAACATCCGGGCGACGGTGTCCGGCCTGCTCCTCGTCGACCGCGCGGGCATCGACGCGCTGAACATGGTGGACGAGGCGGTGACGCTCGCCACACTTCCGGCGTTCCGAGCCGTGCGCGCCGGCGAGATGATCGCCACGGTGAAGATCATCCCCTTCGCCGTGCCCGGTACGGTGCTGCACCGCATCGCCGCGCTCGCTGGGCCGCTGGTACGGGTCGCGCCCTACCGCCTGACGCGCGTCGCTCTCGTCTCGACGTGTCTGCCGGCCCTCAGCGAGAAGGTGCTCGCCAAGACGGCGAGGACCACGGCGGCGCGACTTGCGCCGACCGGTGCGTCGCTGATCGGCGAGCAGCGCGTGGCCCATGACGCCGCCGCCGTCGCGCAGGCGGTGCGTGCGGCGATCGGGCAGGGCGCGGAGCTGGTGCTCGTGTTCGGCGCTTCGGCCATCGCCGACCGCCGCGATGTGATTCCCGCCGGAATCGAGGCGGCCGGCGGGGTGATCGAGCATTTCGGCATGCCGGTCGATCCCGGCAATCTGCTGCTGGTCGGCCGTGTTGGTTCCGTTCGGGTGCTCGGCGCGCCGGGCTGCGCGCGCAGTCCGAAGGAAAACGGCTTCGATTGGGTGCTCGGCCGGATGCTGGCGGGACTGGACGTTTCGAGATCTGATATCATGTCCATGGGTGTAGGAGGATTGCTCATGGAAATTCCGACACGTCCCCAGCCGCGCGAGGACGACGCGGCGAACTCCGGCCGCACCGGCGTGGTGCTGCTGGCCGCCGGGCGCGGCACGCGCATGAACGGCGTCAACAAGATGTCGGCCCTGCTCGACGGCGAGCCGCTGGTGCGCCGCGCCGCCTGTTCCGCGCTCGCCGCCAAGACCGGGCCGGTGGTGGTGGTGACGGGCCATGAGGCCGAGCCGGTGACGGCGGCGCTCGAAGGGCTGGACGTCACCCTGATCCATAACCCCGATTTCGCCGACGGGCTCTCCACCTCGCTGAAGGCCGGCATCGCCGCGCTGCCGGAGGATGTCGCCTCCGTGGTGGTGATGCTCGGCGACATGCCCAAGGTCGGCGCGGAGCTGATTGGGCGGCTGGCCGACGCGCTCGATCCCGAGGCCGGGCTTCTGATCGCGGTGCCGGTGCGCGAGGGCAAGCGCGGCAATCCGGTCGCGCTGTCGCGTCGCCTGTTTCCCGCACTGATGGCGCTTTCCGGCGATATCGGCGCGCGCCAGATCATCGCCGAGAACCCCGACGCGGTGATCGAGGTGGCGGTGGACGACAATGGCGCGTTCACCGATATCGACACGCGCGAGGAGCTGGAGGCGCTGCAGATCCACGTCATCGCCGCGCGGGCCGATGTCGATCCCACGCCCGCGCTCGACGGCATGGAAGCCGAAGACGCCTGAGCGCCTCAGAACGGCGCGTAATAGGAGACGGTGCCGTAGGGCCCGTCGTCGCTGTCGCTGCTCCAGCGCCAGCCGCCAGCCACGCGCCATTGCCGGCCGGCCAGTGGCACCTCGATGAACAGGCCGGCGCCGGCGTGCTGCTCAAGCCAGTCGGTCGAGGCCTGCGCCTCGGTGCCGAGCGCGGCGCGCTCATGGACGCGCCGGCTCAGGGTGGCCCGTGCCACGGCGGTTCCGTCCGCCGTGGAGCCGCCAAGCGATGCGGTCCAGATCCAGGTGTCGTCGATCCGGTAAAACCACTCCGCCACGCCCTTTATGCCAAACTGCGTACCCTGGTCGCGATTTGAGGGGTCGGGCTGGTCGAGGCGGTTGTCGGTGACGTTTACCCCGGCATAGAGCGCGAGCGCGTGCGGGCCGCGCAGGAACTGCCAGCCGGCCAGTACCTCGCCCTCGATCTTGGTGGCGCTGTTCCAGCCGCCCGGCACAGCGTTGGTGCGGTAGCGATAGCCCCCGCCGCCCGCCTGCGCCCGCAGGCGCAGGCCTTCCCGGTCCATCGGGCCGAACGGCGCCCAGGCCGCGCCGGCCCAGCCATAGGAGGTGTCACGCGCGACATCGATACCGCTGAAGAAATAGTAACGTTGCAGATGGGTGTTGTCGGCGGTCTCGCCGGCGAGAACAGGCACTGCCGAACCGCCCGCCAGAAGCAGGCCGGCAAAAAGCGCATCCCTCGCACGCCGGCGCGCCCGACGCATCCCGGCACCGCCCCATGTTCTGCTGATGAAGACCTCGATACCTCAGCGGAACACGGTCGACAGGTTGTACTCAATCAATCCAGGATTGAGTCTTCTACTTGGGAGGGTGCAGAAACAGCACTTCTTGTCGCAGCCCGGCCAAAACCGCCCTTCACAGCGGCGCGGCGGCCAGGTGCTCGACCGGAACGCCGACGCGCTCGCAGATGATGTCGGCGATCATCTGGCGGTGGCAGTGCTCGGGATGGCGCTCGTAGCACAGCAGACAGACCCGCCTACCGGCGGCCACCAGCGCGGCCAGCTCGTCCATCTGCGCACGCGCCGTCGGCGTGTCCAGATGCGCGCCATAGATGCGGCGCAGCTCGCCAAAATGGCCGGTGCGCGCCGCCTGCCGCCCCTCGGCGGGGGTGCCGAGGCCGCGCAGGTGCAGGTAGCCGATGCCGATATTGGATACGCCCGCCGCCAGCAGGGTCTTGGAGAAGCCGGCGCGCCGGGAGGCGGCGACCGCGCGCACGTCGACCAGGAGATCGACACCGGCGCCCGAAAGTGTCTCCAGCACGGAGGAGGACGAGACCTGCTCGTAGCCGATGGTGAAAAGCGGGGCGGGGGCTGACATGCAGCAGATGTGGCAGAGCCCGCCCGCCTTGTCGAGGCGCAGGCCGGTTGCGGGAGTCCCCTTGCGGGAGCCGCGCGAATCTGTGGACGTGTCACCGCACCACCACCATCCCCCCTTCACGCGGTGCTAGAGGCTTGAGGCTGCCGGCCGCCGTGCCGGCACGGCAAGCGACAGGGACGTTTTGAGCGGCATGAAGATCGGCATCGATCTGGGCACCAGCACCGCCGGCCAGCCGGTCCGGCTCGATCTTGAGGAACTGCTGTCCACGCGCCTGCTGGTGCAGGGCAATTCCGGCTCGGGCAAATCCCATCTGCTGCGCCGCCTGCTGGAACAGAGCGCCGGCCATGTGCAGCAGGCGATCATCGACCCGGAGGGCGATTTCGTGGGGCTGGCGGAGCGCTTCGGCCATGTCGTGATCGACGCCGAGCGCACCGCTGGGGAAATCCAGCGCATCGCCGCGCGCATCCGCCGCCATCGCGCCTCCGTGGTGTTCAATCTGGAGGGCCTCGACGCCGACGCCCAGATGCGCTCCGCCGCCGCCTTCCTCAACGGCCTGTTCGATGCCGAGCGCGACTACTGGTTCCCGATGCTGGTGATCGTCGACGAGGCGCAGCTGTTCGCGCCCTCCGGTGCGGGCGAGATTTCCGACGAGGCGCGCCGCATCTCGCTGACCGCGATGACCAACCTGATGTGCCGCGGCCGCAAGCGCGGACTTGCCGGCGTGATCGCCACCCAGCGTCTCGCCAAGCTTGCCAAGAACGTCGCGGCGGAAGCCTCCAACTTTCTGATGGGGCGTACCTTCCTCGACATCGACATGGCGCGCGCCGCCGACCTGCTCGGCATGGAGAAGCGGCAGGCCGAGAGTTTCCGCGATCTCAACACCGGCTCCTTCGTGGCTCTCGGACCCGCGCTGTCGCGCCGTCCGCTGCCGGTGAAGATCGGCGTCGTCGAAACCGCGAGCCGCAACGGGCGACCGGAATTGATGCCGCCGCCGGAAATGGGCACGGCGGAGCTTCAGGACCTGATCTTCGACGATCTTGGCGGCGAGCCCGCGCCGATGCCCGCGCCCCGCCTGCAGCCGCGCGCCACCGACGACATTCTCGACACGCTGGAAGTGACGCCCGCTCCAGTTCCGGTGCCGGTCGACCCGGAAGCCGTCGCCGCCTTCGAGGCCGAGCGTGAGGCGCTGATCGAGGAGATCATCCGTCAGTTCGTCGCCGACCCGGAGGCACCGTTCCGGTCTGCCGCCGCGCTCTACCCGGACTTCCTCGTGCATTGCCGGGTGCGGCGCATCGGCTCGCGGGTGCCGGACCTCGCCGATTTCACCCGCCGTCTCGCCATTGCCCGTGCCGGCATGGACGGGCGGATGGAGGATGAGGGCTGGCAGCGGGCGGTGGAACAGGCCTCGCGCCTGCCGGAGGAGATGCAGGGTGTGTTCCTGCTGCTGGCCCGCGCTGGCATGGAGGGCGCGCCGTCCCCGGCGGACGAAGCGCTGGCGCGCGCCTATGGCAGCCGCTCGCCCTCGCGCGGGCGCTGGCTGCTGACCTATATGGAAGAGCGCGGCCATCTGGTGTGCGAGGCCGATTTCCGCGGCCGGCGCGTGGTGCGCTTCCCCACGCTCGGCTGGAAGACCGCGCCGGGCGATCCCAAAGGCGCCGCCGGCCTCGCCTCCTGAACGTCTTCTCCCCCTGAAACGACAATGCCCGGCTGTGCAGCCGGGCATTGCGCTTCTACGGCCGATGTGGGGGCGTCAGCCGTAGAGATAGTTCGGCAGCCACAGCGCGAAGCTCGGGAAGATGTAGAGCAGCGCCATGGCGAAGATGACGATGAAGATGAACGGCATGACGCCCGAGAAAATCTCGTCGATCGAGACATGCTTGGGTGCCACGCCTTTCAGATAGAACGGCGCCATCGCCACGGGCGGCGACAGGAACGAGGTCTGCAGGTTCAGCGCGACCAGAACACCGAAGAAGATCGGGTCGATGCCGAAATGGTCGAGCAGCGGCAGGAAGATGGGCAGGAAGATCACGATGATCTCCGTCCACTCCAGCGGCCAGCCCAGCACGAAGATGATGATCTGCGTCAGGATGAGGAAGCCGACCGGTCCGAGGTCCAGCCCCATGATGAACTCTTCCACCACGCGCTGGCCGCCGAGCAGCGCGAACACCGCCGAGAACACCGCCGAGCCGACGAACAGCCAGCACACCATCGCCGAGGCGCGGGCGGTGAGGAACACCGAGTCCTTCAGCTTCTCCAGGCTGAACGTCCGGTAGGCCAGCGCCAGCAGGATCGCGCCCGCCGCGCCGATCGCCGCCGCTTCGGACGGCGTCGCCAGGCCGAGGATGATGCAGCCGAGCACCGAGCTGATGAGCAGCACCAGCGGCAGGAACGAGGTCAGCAGCGCCCAGATGATGGTCGTGGCGGGAACGTTCCGCTCCTCGGCCGGCAATTTGGGCGCCAGCGAGGGATTGAGCATCGCGCGGATGATGACGTAGGCGATGTACATCAGCGCAAGGCTGACGCCGGGGATGAAGGCGGCGGCGTAGAGCTTGACCACCGAGACGCCCGCCGTCGCGCCATAAAGGATGAGCATGACGCTCGGCGGGATCAGGATGCCCAGACACCCGCCGGCGCAGACCACGCCGGAGGCGATCTTGGTGTTGTAGCCGGCCCTGAGCATGGCGGGGAAGGCGAGCAGGCCCATCAGCGTCACCACGGCGCCGACGATGCCGGTCGCGGTGGCGAACAGCGCGCAGGTGATCAGCGTCGCCACCGCGAGCGAGCCGGGAATCCACCCTGCCGCGAGCTGGATCGCCTTGAACAGCCGGTCGAGGATGTTGGCGCGCTCGATCACGTAACCCATGAACAGGAACAGCGGGATCGAGATCAGCACGTCGTTCGCCATCACCGAATAGGTGCGCTGCACGAACAGGTTGAAGATGCTGTCGCCCTGGGTGAAGTAGCCGAAGCCCACGCCCAGCGCCATCAGCGTGAAGGCGATGGGGAAGCCGAGCATCAGGAAGATCAGGAACAGCACCAGCATCAGGATGCCGAGTGCGGGATCGGACATGAACATCACAGCGCCCCCCGCGTGGTGCCTTCGCGGTCGGCGGCGTTGGTGATCGCCTCCTGCCGGGCCGCCGCCTCTTCAAGGATGACCTTTTCCATCTCCTCCACGTCATGGAGCCGCTGCGGCCAGTCGCCGTCGCGGATACAGATCCAGCAGCGCACCACCTCGACCACGCCCTGCGCTAGCATCATGACGCCGGTGATCGGGATGATCGCCTTGAACGGCCAGATCACCGGCCCGTCGGGGCTGAAGGAGGAGTGCTCGTTGAGCAGCCAGGAGAGGTAGAAATAGCCCCAGCCGGAATAGATCAGCGCCAGGATGCCGGGAAAATAGAACAGGAAGTACAGCAGCAGGTCGCACTTCGCCTGGGTGGGCGGGGACCAGTTGCGATACAGGAAGTCGCCGCGCACATGGCCGTTGCGCGAGAGCGTGTAGGCGCCGGCCATCATGAATAGCGCGCCATACAGCATCAGGCTGACGTCGTAAGCCCAGGTGGTGGGATCGCGAAGCACGTAGCGGCGGAAGACTTCATAGCAGATCGCCAGCATCAATATGACGATGCACCAGGCGAACACCTTGCCGATAAAGGCATTTATCCTGTCGACGGCGAGCAGGAGTGATTGCATGGGGGCCTCGGAATGGGGTCGCCTCGAAAGGGCGTCAGGGCGAAGGCGAAAATCGGAACGCACGCGGCGCGGCAGATGACCGTCCGATCTGTGCCCTCGCGCTTTCCGGTCCGCCGTTTGTTTCCGGCGGCGTGCGGGTGGGGGCGCGGGCGCGGAACGGGCGCTTATCCGGCGGCGCCTCTGCGGCGAAGGCGGTTCGGCTCCTGCGACGCAGGAAGGCGCGACGCCTGTGCATGTGTCGGCCGTGGCGGCGGACGTCCGGGGATGAAACGCCCGCCGCCGGGTCCTCAGGCCGTCTTGAAGAAGTGGTCGTAGGCGAACTTCGAATCCGGCTCATATTCGAGACGGAAGCCGACGATACGCTTGGCCCATTCCTTCTGGCTTTCGACCACCTTCTTGAAGATGGGATCGGCCGAGAGATTGGCGATCACCGTATCCCAGGCCTTGAGCTGCGCTTCGAGCACCGGCCGGGGCGTCTGCAGAACCTTGACGCCGCGAGCCTTGATCGCCGCCAGGTCCTTCGAGTAGCGGTCCTGCGCCTTCCACATCATGGTGGAGGAGGTCGCATCCGACGCGCCCTTCAGGATTTCCTGAACGTCCTTGGGCAGGCCCTCGAACTTGCTCTTGTTGAACAGGATCTCGAAGCATTCGAGCGCCTGATGGTAGCTGCCCAGCATGTAGACCTTTGCCACGTCCGGGAAGCCGAGCACGAGGTCGGAGGAGGGGTTGTTGAACTCGGCGCCGTCGAGCAGGCCGCGATCGATGGCCGGCACGATTTCGCCGCCCGGCACGATCGTCACCGCCGCGCCGAACTCCTTGAACAGGTCCGCGCCGAGGCCGACCGTGCGGTACTTCATGCCCTTCATGTCTTCGGGCGTGCTGATTTCCTTCTT
This sequence comes from Ancylobacter sp. G4_0304, assembly GCF_047501495.1. Taxonomy (NCBI): domain Bacteria; kingdom Pseudomonadati; phylum Pseudomonadota; class Alphaproteobacteria; order Hyphomicrobiales; family Xanthobacteraceae; genus Ancylobacter; species Ancylobacter sp. G4_0304. The sequence goes on from NZ_JAZDRM010000009.1 coordinate 26,429, forward strand.
GAACCAGCCGAGCGGCTGGCCGGGCATCGGGCCGGTGAGCATGCCGACCACATTCAGCTTCAGCGTGTTCTGCACGAGGTCGTCATAGAGCTCCTGGCCGCCGCCATAGCGGATCCAGCCCAGCAGCTCGTCGGCATCCCAGCCGAAGGCCGGCGCGGTGCCGAACAGCGAGAACGCCTTGTTCTTGCCGTACCAGTAGGCGGCGACGCCATGGCCGCCGTCGAGAATGCCGGACGATACCGCGTCGAGCATCTGGAAGGCCGGGACCACCGAGCCGGCGGGGAGGATTTCCAGTTCCACGCGGCCGCCGGTCATGGCGTTGACGCGCTTCACATAGTCGCCGGCGAACTCGTGGAAGATGTCCTTGTTGGGCCAGGTCGACTGGAATTTCAGCTTGATCGGCGCCTGCGCGTGGACGGCAGGCGCAGCGACCACCGAGGCCCCGGCCGCGACGGCAGCGGTGGCGATGAAGCGGCGGCGGCTGGTGACGGTGGCGTCGGCGCGCGCGCCGACGTTCTTCCCTGACGTCTCGGTCATGGGCGGTTCCTCCTGTGGCGTTTTCCTCTGCGGGCTTTCGGCCCGCCGGGCGGCGCTTTGCGCGCCTTGTCCCGATTTGGAAATCAGACGATGCCGGTACGGCAAGCGCAAGGGCTAAATTGCTCTGAGTTATGAATTCTTATGAGACGAAAGTCGCAAATGGCCTAAAACCCCTGGGAAGCAGGACACAATCGTCATGTCGTTGTCATCCACTGGCCTTTGAAGTGCGCGCGAGCGGGCCCGGCCCGACATCATGATGGGGATGAAATCATGCGCGCGATTCTCATGGCCGGCGTTTCGCTGGCAGCGTTCGGTCTGGCCGCCTCGGCGGCGGTGGCCCAGTCCGCTCCGCCGGTGTTCAACCGCACGGCAACCTTCAACGTGGTCGCGAACCTGCCGCAGGGCGCCGATCCGGCGAAGTCCACGGCCGCCGAGATCATCACCGTGACCGAGGACGGCAACACGCTGATCTACAGCGACAGCCCCGGAAAGCGGATCGGCTTCATCGATATCACCGATCCCAATGCGCCCAAGCCCGCGGGCGTCGTCGCCCTCGACGGCGAGCCCACCACCACCGTGGTGATCGGCGGTAAGGCCTATGTCGGCGTCAATACCTCCGAGACCAACGCCAACCCGACGGGCCACCTCGCGGTGGTCGACCTCGCGACCCGCAAGGTCGAGGACAAGATCGACCTCGGCGGACAGCCCGATTCCATCACCAAGAGCCCGGATGGGAGCTTCCTCGCCATCGCGATCGAGAACGAGCGCGACGAGGATGTGAACGACGGCGCCATCCCGCAGATGCCGGCCGGCAACCTCACTTATTTCGAGGTCAAGAACGGCCGCGTGGTGGATGAGTCCAAGAAGGTGGTCGACCTTACCGGCCTCGCCGCCATCGCACCGGAAGACCCGGAACCGGAATATGTCGACATCAACTCGAAGAACGAGGTGGTGGTGACGCTTCAGGAGAACAACCACATCGTGGTGGTCGACCTGCCCACCGGCAAGGTCACCAGCCACTTCTCCGCCGGCACCGTCGACCTCGACAAGATCGACACCAAGAAGGACGGCGTGATCGACCTCTCCGGTTCGATGAAGGCCGTGCCCCGCGAGCCCGACACTGTGCAGTGGATCGACGACGACCGTTTCGTGATCGCCAATGAAGGCGACTGGAAGGGCGGTTCGCGCGGCTTCAGCGTGTTCGACAAGACGGGAAAGCTGCTGTTCGAATCCGGCACCGCGCCCGAGCACATGGCGGTGCGCCTCGGCCACTACCCGGACAAGCGTAACAAGAAGGGCATCGAGATGGAGGGCGCGGAAGTCGCGACCTTCGGCGACAGTCGTCTGATCTTTGTCGCGTCCGAGCGCGGTTCGCTCGTCTTCGTGTATCGCGACAAGGGCGCGGGCGAAGCTCCCGAATTTCTTCAGGTGCTGCCGGGCGGCATCGGGCCGGAGGGCCTGCTCGCCGTTCCCGCGCGAAACCTTTTCGTCACCGCCGCTGAGACCGACCTGCGCGAGGATGGTGGCATCGGCTCCGTGGTCACGATCTACACGGCGGGCCAGGGCAAGCCGGCCTATCCGACCATCGTGTCGGAGAACGGCCCGGACGGACTGCCGATCTGGTGGAGCGCGCTTTCCGGCTTCGCCGCCGACGCCACGACGCCGAACAAGCTCTACGCCGTGACCGACAGCGCCTACTCCCAGGCCCGCATCCTCACCGTAGACGCCTCCAGCCTGCCGGCGAAGATCACCGCCGCGACCCTGCTCACCAAGGATGGCAAGCCGGCTAAGGGGCTCGACCTCGAAGGCATCGCGGTGCGCCCCGAGGGTGGCTTCTGGGTGGTCTCCGAGGGCAACCCGGAGAAGAAGGAAAACCCGACCCAGAACCTGCTGGTGCGTGTCGACGCCGACGGCTCGGTCGCCGAGGAGATCGCGCTGCCGGAAGCGCTCGCCTCGCAGGCCACCCGCTTCGGCTTCGAAGGCGTCGCCGTCACCGGGACCGGCGCCGACGAGACTGTGTGGATCGCCGTGCAGCGCGAGTGGAAGGACGACCCCAAGGGCTTCGTCAAGCTGCTCGCCTACAAGCCCGCGACCAAGAACTGGGGTTATGTGCGTTACCCGCTGGACAAGGCCGCGAAGGGTTGGGTCGGCCTGTCCGAGCTCACCGCCTACAAGGACGGCCTGATCGTGATCGAGCGCGACAACCAGATCGGCGACGCGGCCAAGCTGAAGAAGCTGACCTTCGTCTCGCTCAAGGGCGTCACCCCGGCGCCCCTCGGCAGCGAGCAGGCGCCGCCCGTGCTGACCAAGACCGAGATGAAGGACCTGCTGCCGCTGCTTCAGGCGCCGCATGGCTACGTTCTGGACAAGGTGGAAAGCTTCGCCATCGACACCGCCGGCAATGCCTTCATCGTCACCGACAATGACGGCGTGGACGGCTCGTCCGGCGAGACCCAGTTCATCCCGCTCGGTGTGTTCAACTGAGCGAGACCGACGGTTCGATAGATCGAGCGGGCGCCCCAACGGGCGCCCGTTTCGTTTGCGGCGAGGGAGGCGGATCGGAGCGGGTGGCGCGGCACCGCGCCCCATGATATGACTGACCGTCCAGTCATTATCGAGCGCGGATCGCATGACCGACGACGACCGATCTCCGCCGCGGCGCCGTGCCCAGCGGGCCGATGCCAGCCAGCGCCGGCGCGCCATTCTCGACGCGGCGCTGGAGGTGTTCGCCGAATCCGGTTTCGCCAGCGCGCGCATGCAGGACGTCGCGGCGCGCGCCGGCGTCGCCAAGGGCACGCTTTATCTCTATTTCGAGGATAAGGCCGCGCTGTTCGAGGGGCTGGTCCGCGAGGCGGTCGATCCGGTGCTCGGCACCATGGAGGCCCGGCTGGCCGACTTCGAGGGCAGCACGCGGGATTTTCTGCGGCTGCTTTTCGCCCATTTCATCAGCGAAGCGGTGCATTCGCCGCGCCGGCACATTGTGCGGCTGATGATCGGGGAGGGCGAGCGCTTCCCCGAGCTTGCCGCCTTCTATCATCGCGAGGTTGTGGCGCGCGGGCTGAACCTGTTGCGCGCGGTCAACGAACGGGCGCTGGCGCGCGGCGAGATCACCAGCGATGCCGGCGCGCGCTTTCCGCAGCTGCTCATTGCGCCGCTGCTGATTGCGGTATTATGGGAAGGCATGTTCCAGCGCATCGATCCGCTCGCCAGCGAAGACATGCTTGCCGCCCATGTCGAGATCCTGTTGCGCGGCCTCGGCTGGACCGAAGGCGAGGGAGGCCCGGCATGAGGCGGATGATCGGCGTTCTGGCGTGCGTCCTGCTGCTGGCCGGGTGCGGCGAGCGCGGTGCGGCGCTGTTCCAGGGCTATGCCGAGGGCGACCTGATCTTCGTCGGCCCCGACGAGGCCGGGCGGCTTCTCACGCTCCATGTCGACGAAGGTGACCGGGTGACGCCGGGCCAGCCCTTGTTCGAGGTCGACCCGGCGCTGCAGCAGGCCGATGTCGACACTGCGCGCGGCCAGCTCGCGCAGGCGCAGGCCAACCTCGAAAACCTGAAGGCCAGCACCCAGCGGCCGGAAGAGATCGCCGTGCTGGAGGCGAGTCAGCGCCGGGCGCAGGCGGCGCTCGACCTCTCCGTCATCGAGCGCGACCGCCAGCGCAATCTTTACGAGAAGAATGTCGGCTCCAAGGCCGCCTACGACACCGCGCAGGCGACCTATAACGAGAATCAGGCGGCGCTGAATGAGATCGAGCGGCAGATCGAGGTCGGCCGCATGGCCTCGCGCGACCAGCAGATCGCCGCCGCCGAGCAGGCCGTCGCCGCCGCGAAAGCCAGCCTCGACGCCGCACAGACACGGCTCGACCGCCGCAACCTTGCCTCGACCCGGGAAGGCTCGGTCGAGACCGTGTATTTCCGCCCCGGCGAGCTGGTGCCGGTCGGGCGGCCGGTGATTTCCGTCCTGCCGCCGGAATTGATCAAGGTGCGCTTCTTCGTACCCGAGCCCGACCTGCCGCGCTTCAGGCTCGGCCAGACGGTCGAGGTGACCTGCGACGGCTGTGCCGCCGCGATCCCGGCGAAGGTCAGCTTCATCTCGGCGAGCGCGGAATACACGCCGCCGGTGATCTATAGCCTCGACGAGCGCTCCAAGCTGGTGTTCCTGCTGGAGGCGAAGCCCGACGATCCCCTTTCGCTGCGGCCGGGCCAGCCGGTCAGCGTGGGGCTCGCGCCGTGACCGGAGAACCTGCCCCAGCACCGGACTATGCGATCGAGGTCGAGGGGCTGAGCAAGAGCTTCGGGGACCGCGTGGTGGTCCACGACCTCTCCATGAAGGTGCGGCGCGGGCAGATCTACGGCTTCCTCGGCCCCAACGGCTCCGGCAAGACCACGACGATCCGCATGCTGTGCGGTCTGCTGACCCCCGATTCCGGGCGCGGCACCTGCCTCGGGATGGACATCCTGACCCAGGCCCGCGAAATCCGCCGCCATGTCGGCTACATGACGCAGCGCTTCAGCCTCTATGCCGACCTCTCGGTGCGCGAGAACCTGGAATTCGTCGCCCGCATCTACGGGATGCCCGATCCGTCCGGCGCCGCGCGCGCGGCCGTCGATCGGCTGGGCCTCAGCGGGCGCGACCGCCAGCTCGCCGGCTCGCTTTCCGGGGGCTGGAAGCAGCGGCTCGCGCTCGGCGCCTGCATCCTGCCCTCGCCGCAGCTGCTGCTGCTCGACGAGCCGACCGCCGGCGTCGATCCCAAGGCGCGCCGCGAATTCTGGGCGCAGATCCACGAACTGGCCGCCGAGGGCCTGACCGTGCTGGTCTCCACCCATTACATGGACGAGGCCGAGCGCTGCCATGAGATCGCGTATATCGCCTATGGCGAGCTGCTGGCGCAGGGCACGGTGGACGAGGTGATCGCCGGCGCCGGGCTGGTGACCTGGAGCGTGACCGGCGGCGACCCGGCGCGGCTGGCGCGCGAGCTGGAAGCGACGCCCGGCATCGAGATGGTGGCGCCCTTCGGCGCCTCGGTCCATGTCGGGGGCCATGACGAGGCCGCACTGGAGGCCGCCATCGCCCCGTTCCGCACCCGGCCCGAACTGGAATGGCGCCGCGACGCGCCGACGCTGGAAGACGTGTTCATCGACCTGATGAACCGCTCCAAGGATAATTTCCGATGAGCGCGCGGGCGGGCATGTTCGGCCGGCTGACCGGATTCCTCACCCGTGTCGACGCCATGGTGCGCAAGGAATTCCTCCAGCTGATGCGCGACCGGGTGTCGTTCGCCACCATGATCAGCATTCCGCTGCTCCAGCTCGTGCTGTTCGGCTACGCCATCAACACCACGCCGCGCCATCTGCCGACGGCGGTGCTGGCGCACGAGAACACCTCGCTGACGCGCTCCATCATGTCGGCGATCCAGAACACCAAATATTTCACCCTCACCCACCTGCCGAAAAGCGAGGCCGAGGCCGAGGAGCTGATGCGCTCGGGCGCCGTGCTGTTCGTGGTGGAAATCCCCGCCGGCTTCGAGCGGCGCGCCCGGCGCGGCGAGAACCCGGCGATGCTGGTCGCCGCCGATGCCACCGATCCCGTCGCCTCCGGCAGCGCCATCGCCGCGTTGCAGAACCTCATCGACACCTCGGTGCGGCGGGAGCGCTTCGCGCAGGAGGGCGGGCCGGCGGGCAGCGGGCTGGAGCCGGCGCCGCCGCCGTTCCAGATCATCACCCATGCCCGCTACAACCCGGCGGCGGTGACGCAGCTCAACATCGTGCCCGGCCTGCTGGGCACCATCCTCACCATGACCATGCTGATCTTCACCGCGCTCTCCGTGACGCGCGAGATCGAGCGCGGGACCATGGAGACGCTGCTCGCCATGCCTATCCGCCCGGTGGAGATCATGCTCGGCAAGATCGCGCCCTATGTCATGGTCGGCGCGCTTCAGGCGGCGATGATCCTGGTGGCGGGGGTGTTCCTGTTCGCGGTGCCGATCATCGGCTCGCTCGCGCTGCTGCTGGCGCTCACCGCGCTGTTCATCGTGACCAACCTGTCGATCGGCTACACCTTCTCGACGCTGGCGCAGAACCAGCTTCAGGCGGTGCAGATGACCTTCATGTACTTCCTGCCCAACATCCTGCTCTCGGGTTTCATGTTCCCGTTCACGGGCATGCCGACATGGGCGCAATGGATCGGCGAGACCCTGCCGCTGACGCACTATCTGCGCATGGTGCGCGGCATCCTGCTGAAGGGCTCGACCGCGACCGACCTGTCTCACGACATCCTGGCACTGGCGGCGATCATGCTGGTCGCGATGTTCATCGCGGTGCGGAGGTTCCGGCAGACGCTGGATTAGAATGCAGGCTCACCGTCGATCACCGCGAAGGCATCGGTGATCGCCTTGCCGTTCTGCGTTGGAAAATGCGAATGCAGAAAGGCACGCATGTCGTCAATCACGGCAATGACCCGCTGGCGGCTGCCAGCATAGTCAATCGGTTCATTCGCATGAGGCAGCGAGCTGCACAGATTTATGCAGCCTATACTCGCGAGAAAGCCGATCCCCGGATGGATGAGAATTTCCTTGCGCTCGGCGGTGTTGCCCAGCTCGATGCCGGGTCGAGGGATCGAAGCCTGGTTCAGCGACGGCGAATAATCGATGGTCTTGTATTTCGTACCATTCTGCGTCCAGAGCGGGTAACGGCCAGGCTCGACGCGCCGGCCATTGCCCTTGGGGGCATTGGCGCCGGGGCCCCGAGACTCGGCAGTCGCGCCGCTTAGCAACGGGTGCGGCTGCGCGACGCCGTCGTGATAGACCTGATATCGACCGACCGTACGTCGTTTGCCATCGCTGTCCCGGCGCTGTTCCACAAAGCGAACGATGCGAATTTCCCAGATCGCCACAGCACCCCCCGAAAATGCAACCTATGGTTAGGTATCTGTATTTTTGCATCTCGACAACGGGGGGCAGCAAATCTTTCTTGTCCAAAACAAAAAAGGCGCGGCTTTCGCCGCGCCTTTCCGTCGTTCCGTGAGGCAATAGCCTTCGGTCAGAAGTCCATGCCGCCCATGCCGCCGCCGGAGACATCGGCCGTGGCCGATGTCGGTCTTGCGAGGGCCCGGCGGCTACTGGAGCGTCCTCAGAAATCCATGCCGCCCATGCCGCCGCCGGAGACATCGGCCGTGGCCGATGTCGGTCTTGCGAGGGCCCGGCGGCTACTGGAGCGTCCTCAGAAGTCCATGCCGCCCATGCCGCCGCCGGGCATGGCCGGGGCCGCGGCGCCGGCCTTCTTCGGCACGTCGGCGATCATGGCTTCCGTGGTGATCAGCAGCGAGGCCACCGAGGCCGCGTTCTGGATCGAGGAACGCAGCACCTTGGCCGGATCGATCACGCCCGCCTTGAACATGTCGACATATTCGCCGCTCTGGGCGTTGAAGCCGAAGGAGTAGCTGTCCTTCTCCAGGATGCGGCCGACGATCAGCGAGCCGTCTTCGCCCGCGTTCGAGGAGATCTGGCGGGCCGGGGTCTGGATCGCCTTGCGGACGATCTCGACGCCGGTCTTCTGGTCGGCATTGGCGGTCTTGACGCCTTCCAGCGCCTTGATGGCGCGCAGGAACGCGACGCCGCCGCCCGGAAGGATGCCTTCTTCGACCGCCGCGCGGGTGGCGTGCAGCGCGTCGTCAACGCGGTCCTTCTTCTCCTTCACCTCGACCTCGGTCGCGCCGCCGACGCGGATCACCGCGACGCCGCCCGCAAGCTTGGCCAGACGCTCCTGGAGCTTCTCGCGGTCGTAGTCCGAGGTGGTCTCCTCGATCTGCGCCTTGATCTGCGCCACGCGGGCCTCGATGTCGCCCTTCGCGCCGTTGCCGTCGACGATGGTGGTGTTCTCCTTCTCGATCACCACCTTCTTGGCGCGGCCGAGCATGTTGAGGGTCACCGAGTCGAGCTTGATGCCGAGGTCGTCGGAGATCGCGGTGCCGCCGGTCAGGATCGCGATGTCCTGCAGCATGGCCTTGCGGCGGTCGCCGAAGCCAGGAGCCTTCACGGCCGCGACCTTCAGGCCGCCGCGCAGCTTGTTGACGACGAGCGTGGCCAGAGCCTCACCCTCGATATCCTCGGCGATGATGAGGAGCGGCTTGGAGGTCTGCACCACGGCTTCGAGAACCGGCAGCAGTTCCTGGAGGCCCGAGAGCTTCTTCTCGTGGATGAGGATGTAGGGGTCCTCGAACTCCACGCGCATCTTCTCGGCGTTGGTGATGAAGTAGGGCGAGAGATAACCGCGGTCGAACTGCATGCCCTCGACCACATCGAGCTCGGTCTCGGCGGTCTTGGCTTCCTCGACGGTGATGACACCCTCGTTGCCGACCTTCTGCATGGCCTCGGCGAGGAACTTGCCGATCTCGGAATCGCCGTTGGCGGAAATGGTGCCGACCTGGGCGATCTCCTCGTTGGAGGTGACCTTCTTCGCGTTCTTCTTGAGATCCGCGACGATGGCTTCCACGGCGAGGTCGATGCCGCGCTTGAGGTCCATCGGGTTCATGCCGGCGGCCACGGACTTCGCGCCCTCACGGACGATCGCCTGGGCCAGCACGGTGGCGGTGGTGGTGCCGTCACCGGCGAGGTCGTTGGACTTCGAGGCCACTTCGCGCACCATTTGGGCGCCCATGTTCTCGAACTTGTCCTCGAGCTCGATCTCCTTGGCGACGGTCACGCCGTCCTTGGTGATGCGGGGAGCGCCGAAGCTCTTCTCGATCACGACGTTACGACCCTTGGGGCCGAGGGTGACCTTCACCGCATTGGCGAGGATGTCGACGCCGCGCAGCATCTTGTCGCGCGCTTCGACGGAGAATTTTACTTCCTTGGCAGACATTTGGCTTAACTCCGGTAAGTCGTTTCGAGCGTCGTGCGAAACCGCGCGTCAGGCGGCCTGCGTCACGCGGCCTTCTTGGCCGAGGAAGCGTCTTCGATAACGCCGAGGATGTCGGATTCCTTCATGATCAGGTACTCGACGCCGTCGAGCTTGACCTCGGTACCGGACCACTTGCCGAACAGCACCCGGTCACCCGCCTTCACGTCGAGCGGGACCAGCTTGCCGGCCTCGTCACGCGCGCCGGGACCGACCGCCACGACTTCGCCCTGCGAGGGCTTTTCCTTGGCGCTGTCGGGGATGATGATGCCGCCGGCGGACTTGGTCTCCGCGTCGATGCGCTTGACCACCACGCGGTCATGCAAAGGACGGAACTTCATCGCGTGTCTCCACAAAATTCATGGACAATCATTGACATGATATGCAGCCGCGTCACCCGAAGGCCGCAGCCGCCGGGGCACATCTAGGCGGCGTGGAGAGGGGGCGCAAGGGCAGGGGACGAAAAAACTGGCAGTCGTAGGAAGAGAGTGCCAAAGGAGCCGGCCGCCCGCTGTCAGCACTCCGCAATAAATGCTGCCAATGCATTGATATCGAACACGAAATTCAGTTTTTAGCCTTGCAGCCACCCGGAAGCGGTCGCAGAATCGGAATCACTGCGAAAGGAGGTTCCGCATGGCTTCGGTTTCCGACGACTTCGTAAGGCAGCTTTCCGGCTATGGTTTGACCACCGCCCAGATTCTTTATCGTATGCCGGATCATCCCTCGTTCCTGCAAACCTACCTCTGGCAGCATTACGATCTGTGCCCGCATTTTCCCGAGCTGAACCGTTTCCTGGAATTCTGGAAGCGCGAGCTGGAAGGGCCGCTCCATTCGGTGACGGTAGCCCATTCACGCCTGATCCGGCCGGCCGAATTGCGCGCCGTCGACGGGGTTTTCCGGCTGAACTGACGCTGCGACCTAGGGCCGACCGCCCGCCTTTTGACGACGATGCCCTCTCCTTGCCTTGATCGCCGTGCTATGAGGGCGGCGAAGCGGGAGGCGGAACCGGCCGTCCGTCGTAGTCAAAGGGCATTTTGGTCAGTTCCGTGGATCATCGTTCGCCGCGCACGTCCGAACTTCTGTCGGCGATCATCACCGCCCATTCGGCGGAGCGTATCGGCGTGGGCGAGGTGGTGCACGCTCTGCGCAACCGCGCCTTCGGCCTGTCGATCCTGCTGCTCGGCCTGCCGAACGCGCTGCCCATGCCGCCGGGCATCCCGGTGATCTGCGGCATCCTGCTGTGCCTCGTCGGGGTGCAGATGGTGATGGGGCGCGACGAGCTATGGCTGCCGCGCTGGCTGGCTGCGCGCACCTTCTCCCGCGCGCTGCTGGAGCGCATCGTCAACGGCGCGCTGCCGTGGATCCGCCGCTTTGAACGCTATTCGCGCCCGCGGCTCGAACAGCTTTCCAGCCCGCTCGCGCGCTATGTGCTGGGCGGGCTTGTGGTGGTGCTCGGCCTGCTGCTGCTGCTGCCGATCCCGATCTTCGGCAATCTGCCGCCCGGCATCGCGGTGTGCATCCTCGGCCTCGGGCTGGTGGAACGCGACGGCGCCTTCATCTGCGCCGGCATCGTCGCGACCCTGATCAGCTTCGGCGTCATGGGGTTCTTGAGCTGGATGCTCTACCAGGGCGCGCTGGCCTTCATCTGAACCGCGCTCAGCCGCGCCCGATGAACGGGGCGGCGGTGGCCATGATTGTCATGTTCAGCACATTGGCCTCCAGCGGCAGGCTCGCCATATAGGCGACCGCGCGGCCGGCATCGGCCGGATCGAAGGTCGGCTCGACCATGAGCTGGCCGTTGGGCTGAAGAATGCCGGTCTTCATCTTCACCGCCATGTCGGTGTCGGCATTGCCGATGTCGATCTGCCCGCAGGCGATGTTGTGCAAGCGTCCCTCCAGCGCGACCTGCTTGGTGAGCCCGGTGACGGCGTGCTTGGTCGCGGTATAGGGCCCGGTATTGGGCCGCGGCGCGTGGGCGGAGATCGAGCCGTTATTGATGATGCGACCGCCCTTGGGATCCTGCGCCTTCATCATGCGGATCGCCGCCTGGGTGCACAGGAACACGCCGGTGAGGTTCACATTCACCACGCGCTGCCAGTCCTCCAGCGGAATGTCCTCGATCGGCATGGCGGCGGACCAGCCGCCGGCATTGTTGAACAGCACATCGAGCCTTCCGAACCGGGCCTCCACCTCCCCGAACAGCGCGGCGACGGAGGAGGGGTCGGAGATATCGGAGGGGATCACCTGCGCGCCGGCCCCGATGCCGGCCGCGACCGCCTCCAGCGGCTCGCGGCGACGGCCGGTGAGCACGACGGTGAAGCCGTCATGGGCGAGGGCGATGGCGGCGGCCTTGCCGATGCCGGTGCCGGCGCCGGTGACGAGGGCGATACGCTTGGCGGTCATGTTCTTTTCCTCCCGGGGAGCGACACGATGGCCGAGGCGATGACGCTCGGCAAGACAGGATTGACGCCGCCGAGTCATCGACAGGCTGATACCGACATCCGCAGGCTTTATCGAAAGTGATCCAGCGTCTTGTGGAACGGGAACCGGATCGCGGGAGCGGCGTTATCCCGGCAAGTCAAGCATCACGGAAGAAATCTGGAGGACAACATCATGCCTGCTATTCTGATGTGGCTTATCGGCATCCCGATTCCGATCATCATTCTTCTCTATCTCATCACCTGACGAGATAGTTTATCGGCGATGTCGTCGGTTTCTCCCCAGACTAACGCCGCCGCCGATCCCGATCGGACGGCGGCTTTTCTTTGCGCGTCAAGAGCGTCCATAGGGCGGGCGGGGAATCGAATTATGCGCGGCCCGCAGTGCGGCAGACCAGCGCTCGCGAAGGTCGTGAAAATAGGGCTCGCCGAACTCGATGCGGTAGTTCAGCTCCGACTGCCCGGCATCGCGGCGCGCCACCAGCACGTCGATCGGCATCCCGACGCCGAGATTCGAGCGCATGGTCGAATCCATCGAGATCAGGCCGGATTTCAGCGCATCGTAGAGGTCGATGTCATAGGTGATGGAACGGTCCAGCACCGGCTTGCCGTATTTGTGCTCGCCGATCTGCAGGAACGGGGTGTCGTTGGTGCATTCGATGAAATTGCCGGCAGAGTAGATCATGAACAGCCGCAACCGGCCGCCATTGACCTGCCCACCGAACAGAAACGACACCTCGAAGCGCAGATCCGCCTCGCGCAGCCCCTCATTGTAGAGGCCGTGGACATGGCGGATGGCGCGGCCGACCAGCTGCGTCGCACGGAACATGCTGGACGCGCCGGCCAGCGTTTCCTTCTCGCCGGTCTCCGGGTTCTTGAGCCCTTCCTGCAAGGTCGAGATCACCGCCTGCGAGATCGACAAATTGCCCGCCGTGGCCAGTGCCATGACATGGCGGCCGGGCTGCTCGAAGACATGCAGCTTGCGGAAGGTGGAAATGTTGTCGAGGCCCGCATTGGTGCGGGTGTCGGCGATCATGACGAGGCCGTCACGCACCAAGATACCACAGCAATATGTCATGAAAGGCACTTCCCCACGGGCCGCACGCGGCTTGTTTCAGGCGCCCTTATAGCCGGACGCTTCGTTGATGGACAACAATCAACCCTGAATCTGGCGGCTTGATTGATCGACGGACAACGCGACGGAGAGATTCTCGTCGCCCCCGCCATAGCGGTTTCCACGCACCGGCGCGGCGTTCAGGTAGTCCAGCCCGACGGCGACCCGGACATAGGTTTCGATCGGGCACATCTGGTTGGTGGCGTCGAAGCCGACCCAGCCCAGCCCTTCGATATGGGCCTCGGCCCAGCCATGGCCGGCCTGGTGGCCCGCGCCCTGCGCCGCCGTAGCGCCGTCACCGACGAGGTAGCCGCTGACATAGCGAGCCGGAATGCCGATATGGCGCGCGCAGGCGATGAAGATGTGCGCATAGTCCTGGCACACGCCGCGCTTCAGCTCGAACGCCTCGATCGCGCTCGTGGAGGCGTGGGTCGGGTCGGGATCGTAAGTCATCGCAGCGCCGATGCTGTCCATCAGCGTGTGCAGCTTCGCCAGCCGGTCGGGGTCGCTCCCCACGGCATCCAGCGCGAATTCGCGCAGCACCGCGTTCGGCGCGGTGAGATCGGTCTCGCGCATGTAGAGCGAGGGCGGAAAGCGCTCGCTGATGCCGCGGATCACGCCGGCGGTGTCCTGCGTCTCGACCTCGCCCTCGACCAGCACCCGCAATTCGCTGATCGGCCCATCCACCGCGAAGGTGTGGGTGAGGTTGCCGAAGGCGTCCTGATGCGCCTGGAGCCGGCAGCTCTCGGAGACATCGATGCGCCAAGAGACGACATATTGGCCGTCATGGTTGCGCGGGGTGAGCCGCAGGATCTGGATCGCGCCGTTGGCCGGCGGATCGTAGGTGTAGGTGGTGGCGTGGTTTACATGGATACGCATGACACGATGACCGGGTTTCGGTTCAGATCAGGTACTGGTCCGTAACGGTGGCACCCAGCCGATTGTTCTCGACGACGAAGCCGTCGATGAATTCGTGCAGGCCCGTCTGGAAAATGTCGTCCATGCGGCTGTTGCCCAGCCGCGTCAGCGTGGTGCGCGCCAGGCGCTGCGAGGAGCCCTGACGGCCATAATAGGCGGCGATGTCGTCGAGATAGCGCGTGATGTTCTGGTAGCAGCTCGTCAGCGAGCGCGGCATCTGGGCGTTGAGGATCAACAGGTCCGCCACCAGCCACGGCTTCACGCTCTGGCGATACACCCAGTGGAACGAGGTCAGCGCCGAAACCGAGCGCAGGATCGAGGCCCACTGGAAGTAGTCCAGCGGGCCGCCGACATGCTCGGTGTCCGGCAGCAGCACATGGTATTTCACGTCGAGGATACGCGCGGTGTTGTCGGCGCGCTCAACATACATCCCCACGCGCGAGAACCAGAAGGCATCGTTGCGCAGCATGGTGCGGTAGGCGGCGCCGTCGAAGCGCAGCGAGGTTTCCTTCACGAAGGAAAGGAAGCGCGCCAGCTCCTCGCGGGTCATGCTCTTGGTGGAATAGCGCTTCAGCTCCAGCCAGGCGGAGTTGATGGTCTCCCACATTTCCATGGTCAGCGCGGTGCGCACCGAGCGGGCATTGGTGCGCGCGATCTCGAAACAGTTGCGGATCGAGGATGGGTTCTCCGGCGCGAAGGCGAGGAAGGAAACCACATTCTGCTCGTTGGTGTCATCGCCATGGATCTGCTTGAACAGGTCGGCGCAGCCGGCCGTCAGCAGCGCCGAGCGCCATTCATTGGTCGAGCCGCCATAAGCCGTCGGCAGTTGCGCGAGCCGCTGCGTGACGTCGAGGATACGGGCGAGGCAGTCCGCCCGCTCCATGTAGCGGGCCAGCCAGTAGAGATTGTCTGCAGTGCGTGAAAGCATGGTGTCCGCTATCTATTTGGCGTTGCGCCAGACGAGCGTGGCGACGCCCGCCCCGATCAGGAGGGTGCCACCAACCCGGTTGATGGCGCTGATGATGCTGGAATGGTGGATCACCGAGCGCAGCCGCCCGGCAATCAGCGCGTAGCCGAAGGCATTGGCGGCCGCGAGGACGAGAAAGGTGGTCTCGAAGATCACCATCTGGCCGAC
This sequence comes from Ancylobacter sp. G4_0304, assembly GCF_047501495.1. Classification (NCBI taxonomy): domain Bacteria; kingdom Pseudomonadati; phylum Pseudomonadota; class Alphaproteobacteria; order Hyphomicrobiales; family Xanthobacteraceae; genus Ancylobacter; species Ancylobacter sp. G4_0304. The sequence continues at coordinate 41,465 of NZ_JAZDRM010000009.1, forward strand.
GAAGCTGCGGGAGGGGTCGAGAAACTGCGGCAGGAACGCCACGAAGAAGGTGATGCTCTTGGGGTTCAGCGCGGTGACGATCCAGGCATGGAGCAGCATGCGCAGCGGCGAGCCGTCACCCTGAGCCGGCCCGACGGACGCCGCGCCTCCGGCCCGCCACAACTTGATGCCGAGCCAGATCAGATAGAGCGCGCCGATCCATTTCAGCGCGGTGAACAACAGCGCCGAAGCCGAGAGCAGCGCGCCCACGCCGAGCATGGAGAGCGTCATCGCCGTGAAATCGCCGAGTGCGACGCCGGTAGCGACGGGGAAGGCGACCTTGCGGCCCTGACCGAGCGCGTAGGAGACCACGAGAAGGATGGTCGGCCCGGGAATCACCAGGAGCACCGCGGAGGCGGCGGCGAACGCCAGCCAGGTCTGAAGCGACATTGCCCCTGCGAGCGTGGCGCCGCCGAACATGGCTTCCATCGTCATCGTGTCCATCGGCATGCCGCCTCCTCAGCTCGCCCTTTCCCGGCTATTCGTCGAGCACCCACGTATCCTTGGTGCCGCCTCCCTGGCTGGAATTGACCACCAGCGAGCCGGCCTGCAGCGCCACGCGCGTCAGCCCGCCCGGCACGATGCGCACGCGGTCGGAGCCGGTGAGCACGAAGGGGCGCAGGTCGACATGGCGCGGGGCGATGCCTTCCTCCACGAAGGTCGGGCAGGTGGAGAGCGCCAGCGTCGGCTGGGCGATGAAGTTGGTGGGGTCCTGCTTCAGCTTGTTGCGGAACAGCTCGATCTGCGCTTTGTCCGCGCGCGGGCCGATCAGCATCCCGTAGCCGCCGGAACCGTGGACTTCCTTCACCACCAGTTCGTGGAGATGGTCGAGCACGTATTTCAGATGGTCCGGCTCGCGGCAGCGCCAGGTCGGCACGTTCTTGAGCAGCGGTTCTTCGCCCAGATAGAACCGGATGATGTCCGGCATGTAGCTGTAGACCGCCTTGTCGTCGGCAACGCCGGTGCCGACCGCGTTGGTCAGCGTGACGTTGCCGGCATTGTAGGCGCTCATCAGGCCGGGCACGCCGAGCGCGCTGTCCGGGCGGAAGGCGAGGGGATCGAGGAAATCGTCGTCGAGGCGGCGATAGATCACGTCGACGCGCTTCGGCCCCTCGGTGGTGCGCATGAACACGATGTCGTTCTTGATGAAGAGGTCGCGCCCCTCCACCAGCTCGACGCCCAGCTTGTCGGCCAGGAACGAGTGTTCGTAATAGGCCGAATTATAGATGCCGGGGGTAAGCACCACGACATTGGGATCGCTGGTCGCGGTGGTGGGCGCCAGGGATTTCAGCGTGGCCAGCAACTCGTCGGTGTAGTTCTCCACCGGCGCGACGCGGTTCTCCGCGAACAGCTCGGGGAACAGCCGCATCATGATCTCGCGGTTCTCCAGCATGTAGGAGACGCCGGAAGGCGTGCGGGCATTGTCTTCGAGCACATAGAAGGTGTCGGCGTCCACGCGCACCACATCGATACCGGCAATGTGGACATAGAGGTCGTGCGGGACCTTCTGGCCGTTCATTTCCGGGCGGAACACCGGGTTCTGGTAGACCAGATCCTCGGGCACGATTCCAGCCTTGAGAATGTCCCGCTTGGAATAGACATCCTTGATGTAGAGGTTGAGCGCCTTGGTGCGCTGCTCCAGCCCCTTGGACAGCCGCGACCACTCACCGCCGGTGAGGATGCGCGGGATGATGTCGAACGGGATCAGGCGTTCCTGCGCATCGCTGTCGCCATAGACGGCGAAAGTGATACCTATGCGGCGGAAAATGAACTCGGCTTCGCGGCGGCGGAAGTCCAGCACGTCGGGCGGAACATCGCTCAGCCAGCGGGCGAGGGCGGAATAGGCGGAGCGGATAGAACCGTCCGCATTGGTCATTTCGTCGAACGCGACGGTCATCGGTGCAAATCTACTCCCCAATTCGAACAAGTTAGCTACAAACGCCGTGCCAGCGGAAGAGGCGGAACAGTACCGATGCCCATAATCCTGCGAATGGCCGCATTTTGCCCAAAAGGAAGGCGTCGTGCCCTTGCTTGCGGCGCGGACTGCGTTGAATTGCGGCGGAACCGGGCGATCGGACGGCGGAACGGGAGAAGAATCGCATGACCAGGAGCGTTGACGCGGTAACGGCTGGTATTCTGGTAATCGGCGACGAGATATTGTCGGGGCGGACCAAGGACCGGAATATCGGCTATATCGCGGAATACCTTACCGCGATCGGCATCGACCTGTCCGAGGTCCGGGTGGTCCCCGACATCGAGGAGGAGATCGTCGCCGCGCTGAACGCGCTGCGCGCGCGCTACACCTATGTGTTCACCACCGGCGGCATCGGCCCGACCCATGACGACATCACCGCCGACGCGGTGGCTAAGGCGTTCGGGGTGCCGATCGACGTCGACCCTCGCGCCCGCGCCCTGCTGGCGGCCCATGTCGGGGAGGCCAATCTCAACGAGGCGCGGCTGCGCATGGCGCGCATCCCGCGCGGCGCCGAGCTGGTGGCGAACCCGGTCTCGAAGGCGCCCGGCTTCTGGATCGGCAATGTCATCGTCATGGCGGGGGTCCCGACGATCATGCAGGCCATGCTGGACGATGTGGCGCCGAAGCTGCGCACCGGCAAGGTGATGCTGTCGCAAACCCTGCCGGCCAACGCCCGCGAGGGCGACATTGGCGGCCCGCTGGCGCTCATCGCGAAGGCGCACCCGGAAGTGACCATCGGCAGCTACCCGTTCATCGAGGAGAGCGGGCGGCCGAACACCAATCTCGTGGTGCGTTCGCGCGATCCCGAGCACCTCGCCGCAGCGGTGGCGGATGTGCGCCGCATGGTCGACGAGTTCGCGGCCGCGCGCGCTGGCGGCGCCTGAAGCGGCTGCGCGAATGGCGTGCGTTGGGGACAGCGCACGCGCGAAGCGTAATTGCCCGTCGCGGCTACTGGAGCGGAGCGCCCGGTAAGGCTAATGATCGCGGACCAAGCGTCGCGCGCGTTCGCGCGCCCGACGCCCGTGACATTGCCTGCCCGAGGTTTCGCCCATGTCCGACGATCGCCAGAAGAAGGCCTTTCCCGTCTCCTGGGACCAGTTTCATCGCGACGCCCGCGCGCTCGCCTGGCGCCTCGCCGGGGCGGGTCCGTTCGTCGGGCTGGTGTGCATCACGCGCGGCGGCCTGGTGCCCGCCGCCATCGTGGCGCGCGAACTCGGTATCCGGCTGATCGAATCGGTGTGCATCGCCAGCTACCATGACTACAAGAGCCAGGGCGAGATGCAGGTGCTCAAGCCGATCGCCGACGCGGTGTTCGCCGCGGCGGGCGAGGGCGGGCAGGGGCTGCTGGTGATCGACGACCTCGTGGATACCGGCTCGACGGCGCGCGTGGTGCGCGAGATGCTGCCCAAGGCGCATTTCGCCACCGTCTACGCCAAGCCGCTCGGCCGTCCGCTGATCGACACTTTCATCACCGAGGTCAGCCAGGATACCTGGATCTATTTTCCGTGGGACATGGGCCTGTCGTTCCAGCCGCCGATCCGCGACGGCGTGGCCTGAGGGAGAACCGCGATGGGTTATGACGACGAGGAAATTCCCCGCGACGAGATGTCGGACGACGCGTATGAGGCGGCCTATGAGCAGCACCGCAACGCGCTCTACGAGATGCTGATCGCCTATGCCGACAAGGAGGACCTGAGCGACGGCTTCATGGCCCAGCTCGCCTCCGATCTCGGCCTGTCGCTGCGCATGATCGCCTATGCCTCGGAGACCGAGAAGCCGTCGGTTGGGGGCTTGAGGCTCGACCTCGACCGTTTCGCCCGCGAGCTTGGAGAAAGCGTGCGCGAGGCCAAGAAGGGCGCCGCCGAGTTCATCGCCGAGGCCAAGGCCGCGCGCGAAGAGGACGAGCGCGCAGCCGCTGAGGCGGAGGGTGGCGCACCCGCTCCCGACACGTCGCGTCAGTAAGGGCCTCATCGGGACGGCCGGCGCCTCGCCTTTCCGCCGTGCCTGCGCTACGAGACCACGCTGTCGATGCGATCGGTTGCCTTTGGGGGAGATGCTCCGATGACGCCTGGCCTGATTTCCATGCTCCTGCGCGCGCCGGTCACGGCGTTCGTCGCTCGCCTGCTGCTGGTTTTCATGTTTCTCGGCAGCGGGATAAGCAAGCTTCTTGATTTTCAGGCTGCGCAGGCGGAGATGGCTTTCTTCGGCCTTAACCCGCCCTGGCTGTTCGCGGTGCTCACCATCGTTACCCAGCTCACCGGCTCGTTCCTGATCCTGTTCAACCGCATCACTTGGCTGGCGGCAGGGGCTCTGGGTATTTTCACGGTATTGACGATTCCGATCGCTCACGCCTTCTGGACCATGGAAGGCGAGCGCGCCCAGATCGAGTTCTACTTCTTCGTCGAGCATCTTGCGGTCATTGGCGGCATGCTGCTGGTGGCCATTCTTGCCGAGCGCACGCGCGCCGCCTGAGCCGGATCGAGAAAGGCCCGCGGCGGCTTTGCCGCGGGAGTGGAGGACGTTTGAGATGAATATCGCGGCCCGTACCGTCGACCCGAACAGCGACGCCGCCATCGCCGCCTCGGTGCCGCTGCAGCCGATCGAGGATATCGGCGCGCGCCTCGGCCTGCCCGCCGCCGCGCTCTACCGCTACGGTCCCTACAAGGCGAAGATCGCCCCGGAGGTGGTCAATGCCGCGCAGGCCCGGCTCGGCGGCAAGCTGATCCTGGTCACCGCGATCAACCCGACCCCGGCCGGCGAGGGCAAGACCACCACCACGATCGGCCTCGGCGACGCGCTGGCCCGCGCCGGCGCGAAGGTGGCGATCGCGCTGCGCGAGCCGAGCCTCGGGCCGGTGTTCGGCGCCAAGGGCGGCGCCACCGGCGGCGGACGGGCGCAGATCGTGCCGATGCAGGAGATCAACCTGCACTTCACCGGCGATTTCCACGCCATCAGCGCGGCGCACAATCTGCTCGCGGCCGCCATCGACAATCACATTTACTGGGGCAACGCGCTCGACATCGACCCGCGCCGCATCAACTGGCGCCGCGTCGTGGACCTCAACGACCGTGCACTGCGCAGCGTCGTGGTCGGGCTCGGCGGGGCGGCCAACGGCTTTCCGCGCGAGGACGGCTTCGACATCACGGTTGCCAGCGAGATCATGGCGATCTTCTGCCTCGCCCGCTCGCTTCCCGATCTTGAGGAGCGTCTCGGCCGCATGGTGATCGCACAGACGCGTGCCCGCACGCCGATCACCGCCGCCGATCTCAAGATCACCGGCGCCATGACCGCGCTGCTGCGCGACGCGTTCCAGCCCAATCTGGTGCAGACGTTGGAGGGCACGCCGGCCCTCGTCCATGGCGGCCCGTTCGCCAATATCGCCCATGGCTGCAATTCGGTGATCGCGACGCGCTCCGCTCTCGGTCTCGCCGATTACGTGGTGACGGAAGCCGGCTTCGGCGCCGACCTCGGCGCGGAGAAGTTCCTCGACATCAAGTGCCGACAGGCCGGCCTTGCGCCGTCCGCCATAGTCATCGTGGCAACCGTGCGCGCGCTGAAGATGCATGGCGGCGTCGCGCAGAAGGACCTCGGGCCGGAGAACGTCGCGGCGGTGACGGCCGGCACCGGCAATCTGGTGCGCCACATCGAGAACATGAAGGCCTATGGCGTCCCGGTGGTGGTCGCGATCAACCGCTTCACCAGCGACACCCCGGCCGAGATAGCCGCCGTCGAGGCTGCGTGTAACACGGTCGGCGCCAGCGTCCACCTGTGCTCGCACTGGGCCGAGGGTTCGGCCGGCGCGACCGGGCTTGCGGCCGAGGTGATGAAGCTCGCCGCCGAGCCTTCCTCGTTCCAGCCGCTCTATGACAGTGCGCTGCCGCTGGTGCAGAAGATCGAGACCATCGCCCGCCGCATCTACCGCGCCGGCTCGATTTCGGTCGAACCCGCCGCGCTCAGGAAGCTCGCCGAGTACGAGGCGCTCGGCTATGGCGACCTGCCGGTCTGCATGGCCAAGACCCAGTACAGCTTCTCGGCCGACCCGACGCAGCGCGGCACGCCGCAAGGCTTCGTGCTGCCGATCCGCGACGTGCGGCTCTCGGCCGGCGCGGGCTTCGTGGTGGCGCTGTGCGGCGACGTGATGACGATGCCGGGCCTGCCCTCGCGGCCGGCGGCGGAACAGATTTTCGTCGACGAGACCGGCTTCATCGGGGGCCTGAGCTGACCCATCAGACTTGGCGGACGTGGCGAAACTGGTAGACGCACGAGACTTAAAATCTTGCGCCCTTAAAGGCTTACGGGTTCGAGTCCCGTCGTCCGCACCATTCTGATATCCGACTTACCGACGATCCCCACGCCAAAGCCCTTGCGGCCGTCGAGCGGTCGTGCGTGCTCCTCGCGCTTACTGGTCGGCGGTCCTGACGGATCCTCCCCACGCGCGCGCCGATTGTCGGATTTAACGACCTTTCCCGCTTGCGGGCGCCCCTGCGCGGATTATCTTTGAGAGAATATGCGCGACCGAATCCGGCGCGTTTCGGAAAGGCGGATGGCGTCATGCCCAGGCACGTTCTTTTCCTTCTGCGTCACGCCCTCATCGGGTGCGCGCTGGCTGTCCTGTTCGTCGGCGGGCTCATCGCGTTCGACGTGGCCCGGCTCGGCGAGCTGGTGCTGCACTCTTCCAACGGCCTTCTTGCGGCTCTGGTGCTCACGGTTGCGCTCGCCATCACCTTCGGCAGCGTCCAGATGGGCTTTGCCGTGATGCTGCTCGGCGAAGACGATGGGACCGGGGGGCGCCGACAGATGACGCCGCGTCCCGCGCTGGTCCCGGTGCGCGTGCGCAGCCGCGACGCCATGATACGCCGCACTCCGCGCCGGATCGACTGAGCCGCCGCGCTCCTTACCCACGCAGAAACCGACCGCCGCCCCGGGATCGCCGCTTCCGGGGCGGCGTTGTCGCGTCTGGCTATCGCCGACGGAGGGCGCAACTCCCGGTGCCTTGATCGAGCGCGTGCAGCGTGCAAATGATACATTGTATCATTATGCAAGTTGAGCGCGCATATATGTCAGACTCACGCCTTCCGGTAACGGTTCTTTCCGGCTTTCTTGGCGCCGGCAAGACCACGCTGCTCAACCATGTCCTCGCCAATCGCGAGGGGCTGCGCGTCGCCGTGATCGTCAATGACATGTCGGAGGTGAACATCGACGCCGAGCTGGTGCGCTCAGGCGGGGCCAACCTCTCCCAGACCGAGGAGAAGCTGGTGGAGATGACCAATGGTTGCATCTGCTGCACGCTGCGCGACGACCTGCTTTCCGAGGTGAAGCGCCTCGCGGGTGAGGGGCGCTTCGATTATCTGCTGATCGAATCCACCGGCATCGCCGAGCCGCTTCCCGTGGCCGCCACCTTCGAGTTCCGCGACGAGGATGGTTTCTCGCTGTCCGACCTCGCCCGGCTCGACACCATGGTGACGGTGGTCGACGCGGCCAATCTGCTGCGCGATTTCGGCTCGCGCGACTTCCTGCGCGACCGGGGCGAGACGGCGGGCGAGGGCGATGAGCGTACCCTTGTCGATCTGCTGACCGAGCAGATCGAATTCGCCGATGTCATCGTGCTGAACAAGGTGTCGGACGTCGCCCATGAGCGACGGCGTGAGGTGCGGGCGGTGGTAAAGGCGCTCAATCCCGACGCCCTGATCATCGAAGCCGACCACGCGAACGTGCCGCTGAGGGACATTCTGGGCACCGGCCGCTTCGATTTCGAAGCGGCGCATGAGCACCCGACCTGGTTCAAGGAGCTGAACGGCTTCAAGGACCATGTGCCGGAGACCGAGGAATACGGCGTCTCCAGCTTCGTCTACCGCGCTCGCCGCCCGTTCCATCCCGAAACGTTCAGCGCCTTCCTGTCCCGGACCTGGCCCGGCCTCGTCCGCGCCAAAGGTCTGTTCTGGCTGGCGACCCGTCCGCGCCGGGTCGGCGAAATGTCGCTCGCCGGCTCCATCTGCCGCACCGGCTCGATCGGACAGTGGTGGGCCGCGATCCCGACCGAGCGCTGGCCGACGCAGCCGGACTGGCGCTCGTGGCTGCGCTCGCACTGGACACCGGGCTATGGCGACCGGCGGCAGGAGCTGGTGTTCATCGGCGTGAACATGGATGAGGCGGCCATCCGTGCGGCGCTGGACGAGTGCCTCGTCGGCCCGCTCACGCCAACCTTGTTCGATCCGACCGAGCTGAAGCACCTGCCGGACCCGTTTCCCTCCTGGGAGACGGAGCCGGCTTAGGCCGCGCGCCCCCGGCTGCTGAGCGACCCCGGCGGCTTCCTCTCCGTTATTCTCCCAAGTTGAAAAGCCCTCCTGTTCTTGCGATCAGAATAACCTCGGCGTGTTCGTGCCGGGTTATGATCCATGCAGGTGGCGATCACCTGCGAACGCGCGATAATAACAGGGGCGTCTGCACGCCGCCGGGGCGAACCTGCCTCGAAAGGGAGAAGGTCCATGAGCGGCGAGGCCGAGAAGCCCTCCAAGGACGCCAAGCTTTCCCGCACGAACTATGAAGCCGAGCTCAAGAAGCTCCATGGCGAGCTGGTCGGTCTTCAGGAATGGGCTAAGGCGACCGGCGCCAAGATCTGCATCGTGTTCGAGGGCCGCGACACCGCCGGCAAGGGCGGCGTGATCAAGGCGATCACCGAGCGCGTCAGTCCCCGCGTGTTCCGCGTGGTCGCCCTGCCGCCGCCCAGCGACCGCGAGAAGTCGCAGATGTACGCCCAGCGCTACCTGCCGCATCTGCCGGCAGCAGGCGAGGTCGTGATCTTCGACCGCAGCTGGTACAACCGCGCCGGCGTCGAGCGCGTGATGGGCTTCTGCACGGACGAGCAGGCTCGAAAATTCCTCGACACCATTTCGGCGGTCGAGAAGGCGATGATCGATTCCGGTGTGCTGCTGCTGAAATACTGGCTGGAGGTCAGCCAGGAGGAGCAGACCCGGCGCATCGAGAGCCGGATCAAGGACCCGCGCAAGGTCTGGAAGCTCTCGCCGATGGACCTCAAATCCTACAGCCGCTGGTACGACTACTCCCGCGCGCGTGACGAGATGTTCGCGGCCTCGGATTCGCCCTGGGCGCCCTGGTACGTGGTGAATTCCAACGACAAGCGGCGCGCGCGGCTCAACGTCATCACCCACCTGCTGTCCAAGGTGCCCTACGAGGCGCCTAAGCGGCATAAGATCAAGCTTCCCAAGCGCCAGAAAGCCGAGGGCTACCAGCCGCCGGAAGACACGCGCCACCATGTCCCCGCCGTGTACTGACCGGGCGCCCGTCCGGTTGCCGTGCCCGCGTCAAGACGATCCGCCAGTTCGGTATGGAGTCCGATGATGAGTGATGCCAGCAAGATTTCCGACCCCCACCAGCGCCCCCTCGGCGATGAATCCTTCATGACGGCCGAAGACCTGCGCAACTATATGGACCAGGTGGCCCTCGCCCGCGCCAATGAAGCGGTGGAGGCGATGGAAAAGGCCGACAAGGCCAAGCAGGAGCTGGCGAAGACGCTTGCCCAGCCGCTGGACCTCACCCCGGCCAGGATCGCGGAGATCGAGCAGAACGTGCTGGTAAAGCTGCGCGCCGCCGCCGAGCGTGGCGAGACCGAAATGATGGTCATGCGCTTTCCCAACACGCTGTGCACCGACCATGGCCGCGCCATTAACAACTCGCTGGACGGCTGGCCCGACACGCTGACCGGGCGCCCGCGCCAGGCTTATGAATTGTGGCGCGATCTCCTGAAGCCGAAGGGTTTCGGCCTTGCCGCCATGATCGTGGAATGGCCGCGCGGCATGCCCGGCGATGTCGGCTTCTTTCTCACCTGGGGTCATCACTGAGACTCGCGGCGCCGCCTAGCTTGACGGCGGCAACGAGGCACCGCATTCCTCGTCAGTCGCGGCGGCCGATGGTGGCGCGCCCTCTGGAGTTTGCGCTTGATGGCGGCTCTGAATCCATCCGCTCCCCACGATCTGCCGTTCTTCATCACCGCTCCGGGCAATACCGACGTGCTGATGGTGGTGGCGACGATCACGTTGATCGGCGCCGTCCTGCTGGCCGGCGTGTTTTTCCTGCACATCCACTCGCTGCCCGAGCGGCTGGCACACAAGGGCCAGAAGCTTCAGTTCGAGCTGGTAGCGGTGATGTGCCTGCTCGCGCTCTTCACCCATGCCCATGTGCTGTGGGTGGCGGCGCTTCTGCTGGCCTTCATCGACCTGCCGGACTTCCTCGCCCCGCTGAACCGCATCGCGCGCGCGCAGGAAAAGCTCGCGGGCCTGCCCTCGCCGAAGCCCGAAGCCGAGACACGCGCGGAGGGCGACCATCATGCTTGAGCTGCTGCTCTGCTCGCTGCTGACCGTCCTGCCGGACTACCTGTACCGGCGCTATGTGCAAGGCAAGCGGATCGGGCGCGAGATCACGCTCTATTCGGTGTGGTTCGAGCTGCGCTGGGGCATCACCACCTGCCTCATGCTTACGGTCTCGTTGATCACGGTGATCTTCTATCACCACCCCGCAACCTCCAACGTCACCGCCTATTTCCGGACGGTATCGATCCTGCCGGAGACTGTCGGCAGGGTTTCGCAGGTGCTGGTGACGCCCAGCGATCACGTCGCCAAGGGACAGCCCCTGTTCACCCTCGACGACGCCGTTCAGCGTGCCGCGGTGGAAAGCGCCCGCCGGCGCATCGTGGAGAGCGACGCGGCCATGGTGGTAGCGCGCTCCGACATCACGGCCGCTGATGGCCAGATCCGGCAGGCAGAGCAGGCCTTGCAGCAGGCCGTGGACGAACTTGCGACCAAGCAGGAGCTGAACGCCCGCAACGCCAATGTGGTCAGCCAGCGCGAGATCGAGCGGCTTCAGGTCGTGGTCGATGGCCGTGAAGGCGCGGTCATCGCGGCGAAGGCGGCGAAGGAGGGGGCTCAGGCCCGGCTCGATACCCTGTTGCCGGCCCAGAAGGCGAGCGCCGAGGCGGCGCTTATCGAGGCCGAGGCTCAGCTCGCCAAGACCGTGGTGCGCGCGGGCGTTGACGGGCGCGTCGAGCAGTTCTCGCTTCGGGCCGGAGACCTGGTGAATCCGATGATCCGCACCGCCGGCGTGCTGATCCCGGATGGCGCCGGGCGCGAGCGCCTTATCGCCGGCTTCGGCCAGATCGAGGCGCAGGTGATGAAGCCGGGCATGGTGGCGGAGGCAACCTGCCTGTCGAAGCCCTTCGCCATCATCCCGATGGTCGTTACCAGCGTTCAGGATGTCATCGCCGCCGGCCAGTTCCGCTCCACCGAGCAATTGCTCGATGCCCAGCAGGTGCAGCAGCCCGGCACGATCACCGTGTTCCTTGAGCCGCTCTATGAGGGCGGCCTGGACGGCGTTCCGCCGGGATCGAGCTGCGTCGCCAATGCCTATTCGAGCAACCATGAGCAGCTGGCGGCGGGCGGCCTCGGTTTCTTCACCGCCCTGTACCTGCATATGGTCGACGCGGTAGCGCTGGTCCACGCGCTGCTGCTGCGCATCCAGGCGCTGATCCTGCCGGTGCAAACTCTGGTGTTCTCCGGCGGACACTGAACAGGCTCGGACGACGAAAGGCCGGCGCGGGGGCTCCGCGCCGGCCTTTCCGTTGCCCGCTCGTCTGCCGGCTCAGTCGATGATGTGGTAGCCGCCGTCGATATAGAGCACCTGCCCGGTGATCAGCCGGGCGGCGTCATGGGCGAGGAAGGCGGTGGTGGTGCCGACATCGTCGATACCCACAAGCTCGCGCGCCGGCGCCTTGCGGCGGGCCTTGTCGAGCAGCGCGTCGAATTCGGGAATACCGGAAGCCGCGCGCGTCGCCAGCGGCCCGGGGGAGATCGCGTGTACGCGGATGCCCTTGGGTCCAAGCTCGGCGGCCATGTAGCGCACCGCGCTTTCCAGCGCCGCCTTGGCGACGCCCATGATGTTGTAGTTCTCCACCACCATCTGCGAGCCGTAATAGGTCATGGTGAACAGCGTGCCGCCGTTCTTCATCAGCGGCTCAGCGAGCTGCGCCATGCGCAGGAACGACCAGCACGAGATTTCCAGGGTCTTGAGGAAACCTTCCAGCGGGGCGTCGGTCACCCGTCCGGCGAGCGTCTCGCGCGGGGCGAAGGCGATGGAATGGATGACGAAATCCAGCTCGCCCCATTGCTCGGCGATGGTCTCGAACACCGCCTCGACCTGCCCCGGCACGTTCATGTCCAGCTGCAGGAAGATCGGCGCCTCGACCTCGCGGGCCAGCGGCTCGACATGGGGCCTCGCCTTGTCGTTGAGATAGGTGAGCGCGAGTGTCGCCCCGAAGCGGTGGAAGGCCCGCGCGCAGCCCCAGGCGATCGACTGGTCGTTGGCGATGCCGACGATCAGTCCCTTCTTGCCGTCGAGCAGCTTCGCCGTGGCGGCAGGTATCGACATCGCAGGTCTCCGGTTGGGGCGGCGGGCCGGGGCGGGGAGAACGGGCTACACCGCCGGCACGGCGGCGGCGGCGCGGCGGGCGGCGGCATAGAGCGTCGCCACCGCGCAGGAGGCAAGGCGGGTACGCACCGAATCCGCCCGCGAGGTGAGGATGATCGGCACCCGCGCGCCGAGCACGATGCCGGCGGCATCGGCATGGGTGAGGAAGGTGAGGTTCTTCGCCAGCATGTTGCCGGCTTCGAGGTCCGGCACCACGAGGATCTGCGCCCGGCCGGCCACCGGCGAGGCGATGCCCTTGATCGCGGCGGCTTCCGGGGAGATCGCGTTGTCGAAGGCCAGCGGCCCGTCGACCAGCCCGCCGGTGATCTGGCCGCGATCGGCCATCTTGCACAGCGCTGCTGCCTCGATGGTGGAGGGGATCTTGGTGGTCACGGTCTCAACCGCCGAGAGGATGGCCACGCGCGGCGTGCCAAGCCCAATGCCGGTCCACAGGTCGATGGCGTTCTGGATGATGTCACGCTTGGCGTCGAGGTCGGGAAAGATGTTGATCGCCGCGTCGGTGATGAACAGGGTCTCATCATGGCCGGGCACGTCCATCACGAAGACATGGCTCAGGCGCCGCGCGGTACGCAGGCCGGTCGCCGAGGAGGTGACCTCCTTCATCAGCTCGTCGGTATGCAGGCTGCCCTTCATCAAGAGCTCGCCGCGCCCCTGCCGCACCAGTTCCACCGCCTTTGCCGCGGCGGCGTGGCTGTGCGGGGCATCGACGATTTCGATGCCGGTGATATCGATCCCGTGTTCGGCGGCCACCGCCGCGATCTTCGCCTGCGGCCCCACCAGCACCGGCACGATCAGACCCGCTTCGGCGGCTTCCAGCGCGCCGCGCAGCGAGGTCTCGTCGCAGGGATGGGCAACCACGGTCGGCGCCGGGTCGCAGGCGCTGGCACTGGCGATCAGCCGGTCATATTTCGAGAGCTTCGGAGCGGCGCCGTCAGGGTCGAGCATATCCGCCATTCTCGTTCAGCCTTCCTTTCGCGCCGCGACCGCCAGCCGCGTCCGGCGGCCGCCCCGCGCCGGGGCGTCGAACAGCGCCCTGATTTCCTCGAAATGTTCGGCGGCCGCACCCGTCAGCGCTCCGCGAGCAGTCAACACCTTCTCCAGCAGCGCCAGCACTTCGGCACGCTTGGCGGCGTCCTCCGGCAGCAGCGCCGGCAGCGCCTCAAGAGCGGCCGCGCGGTCGATCAGCAGCATGAAATATTGCTCGCGCACGATGGACTTGAAATGTTCAAGCGTGATCTGCCGGGCATGCTCGCCATTGAGGCGCAGCTGGCGGATCGCCTCGAAGCCCCGCTCGTCGGCGCTGCCGCGCGCCATGCCGACATGGACCAGCGCACGCACCGCGCCTTCCAGCACCCCGCCATGGGAGAAACCGGCGCGCAGCTCGGCGATGCGCTTGGCCAGCAGTTCGGCATGGAGCCGGCTCTTGGCGGCGCTGCGCGGCCGGCGCGTCGCGGCGGGATCCTCGCCGACTGCCGCCTGAAGCACCGGCAGGCCGTAGACGGCGCGGAAGGTCAGTTCGGCCTGATGCTCCACCGCCTTGCGATAGCCCTCCAGCGCCTCGATCACTTGCCGCGAAAACTGTTCCTGCGCCTTGAGGAAACGGTTGTCCGGCGCGGCCGGCCGGCGCTCCTCGCGTACGCGCCGCGCGGCGTCATCGAGCCAGCCGAGGAACGGGTTCTGCGAGCCAAACAGCTCGTAGGACAGGCGCAGCGGGTGCAGCTTGCGCCCCATCTCCGCCATCGCCGGGTTCACCATCGCCCGGACCATGGGCTGGAGATAGGCGCGGTAGAGCGCGAGGTTGATCTCCGACACCCGCGCGGCGGTGGCGAAGCGGCGCTCATCGGCGGCATCGTTGCCGCCATAGGCGCGGATATCGTCGAGGTCGCGCGCCTCGCAACGCATGATCCACTCCGTCGCGGGATGGTTCGGGTCCTGCCCGGCCTTGGGCTCGAAGATCGCCTCGTAGAGGCCGGGCGGCAGCACGTCGATGAAGTCGATGTTCGACGCGAATTCGTGGTGCTCCTTCCGTGCCACGCTGGCGGAGACGAAGATGCCGAGATGGCCGATCGTGTCATGGACCGTGTAGACGATGGTCTGCCCGTAGCTGCGGATCTCGTCCACGCTGTCATACAGGTCGAGAATCCAGTCCAGCGCCTGCTGCGGCGGGGTGATGTTGTCGCCATGCGAGCAGAACACCACGATCGGCGAGCGGATGTTGCGCAGGTCGATCGCGGTGCCGTCCGAGGTGCGGATGTCGCCGCAGGCGAGGTGATTGCCGACGAACAGCTCGTCGACGATGAACTGAATTTCCTCACCGTTCAGCCTGACGTGGCCGCCCCACCATTTCTCGAAGCCGAGATAGCGCTCCAGCTCGGTGTCGATCTTGGAATAGAGGTTGTACTGTTTGGTCCAGAGCGTGTTGGCGGGGTTCTGGTTCTCGAAGTTCTGCACCAGCCACGCGCCGTCGAACACGCCGGCCCCAAGGTCGCTGGTGAGCTGGGTAAGCCAGCTTCCCCCCAGCAGGCCGCCGGAATAGCGCATCGGGTTCGCGCCCTGCACGCCCGCCCAATAGGAGAGCGGGGCGCCGGCGATGATGATCGGGCCGAACAGCTCAGGGCGGATGGCGGCGAGCATCATCACCGCCCAGCCGGCCTGGCAGTTGCCGACCACGCAGGGCTTGCCCTCCGCGTGAGGATGGCGGGCGGCGACCGTCTCCAGGAACACCGCCTCGGCGCGGGTCACATCCTCGATGGTCTGGCCGGGAACCGGCTCGGGAAGGAAGCCGACGAAATAGCAGGGATGACCGGCATTCATCGCCACGCCGATCTCGCTGTCGGCCTTGAAGCCGCCGATGCCCGGCCCGTGCCCGGCGCGGGGGTCGACGATAACGAAGGGCCGCTTGGCCTCGTCCACCACGGTGCCCTCTGGCGGCACGATGCGCACGAGAAGGTAATTCACCGGATGCGGCAGGTGTCGCCCGTCGACCACCAGCTCGGCCTTGTAGTCGAGCACGTTAGGCGCAGGCTCCGCCATGTGCGTCTCGTACTGGCGACCGCGCTGGTGCATGGCGTCGAGAAACAGCGTCCAGCGTTGGCCGGCATCGGTCCAGTAGGACAAGGCATCCTGAAACAGGTTCGCTGAGCTGCTCATCACCGTCGAGCTCCCGGTTATCCGCCCCGCCATCCACGGCTACTGTGCGCCTGCACACCGGTTTGTCCTAGTCTAGGGCAAACCCTTATCGGACGTTTGACACGCCTTGGCGACGACAGGTGACAGAGGTGAGACGCCGGGCGAGGGGGAGACATCCACCTCCCCCTGCCGTGCTCAGCCTATACTCATCAGGCTGGCATTGCCGCCGGCGGCGGCGGTGTTGGTGCTGGTGGAGCGCTCCAGCATCAGCAGTTCCAGCGGATAGGTCTCGCCGCGCCCCAGCGCCTCGGGTGTGAGACCATGCACCATGACGATCGGTCCCTCGCGGCTCGCCATCGCCTCGTTAAGGCTGCGCAACGCATCGACATCGCCCTCGAACAGCACGGCGTCAAACTGCGCCTCGTCAATGTCGGTGGTCAGGCTGAACAGGGGTGCGATCCCCGGCGGCAGCGCGGGAAGGGTCGAGCCCTCCAGCAGCACCCGGTTGCCGGTCGCCAGCGTCACTGCAATCTGCGCGGCCAGACCCGCCTCTGTGGCGGCGAGGCACAGCACCGTGCCGCGCGGGCTCAGCTCATACATGTTGCGCTCGCCCACCGGGCCGGCCAGTTCGGTGCGGTAGCCGAAGCGGCTATCGCCAACCAACCGCCCGCACAGGTCGCGCAGGGCGGGATCGGAGAGCGAGTCCACCCAGAGCCTCGCCGCCTCCGGGATCTCGGCCAGCGGGGCGAGGGGCGGGGCGCTCGGGCGCTGCGCCAGCAGCCGGCGCAGGTAAAGCGGCCCGCCCGCCTTCGGCCCGGTGCCGGAAAGCCCGTGCCCGCCGAAAGGCTGCACACCCACGACCGCCCCGATGACGTTGCGGTTGACGTAGACATTGCCGACTTCGACCCGCTCCGTCACATGAGCGATGGTCTCGTCGATGCGGGTATGCAGGCCGAAGGTCAGGCCGTAGCCGGTATCGTTGATCGCCTTCAGCACCTTGTCGAGGTCGTCGCGGGCGAAGCGCACCACATGCAGCACCGGGCCGAACACCTCGCGCGTCAGCTCGGCGATGTCGCCGATCTCGATCAGCGTCGGCGGCACGAAGGTGCCATGGGCGCACTCGTCGGGCAGCGGCAATTGCTCGACCGCATGACCCGCTGCGCGCATGCGCTCGATATGCGCCTCGATGTTGGCCATGGCCTCGGAGGAGATCACTGGCCCGATATCGGTCGACAGGTGCACCGGGTTGCCGACGCGCAGTTCGGCCAGCGCACCCTTCAGCATGGTCAGCAGCCGGTCGGCGACATCCTCCTGCACGCACAGGATACGCAGCGCCGAACAGCGCTGGCCGGCGCTGTCGAAGGCCGAGGCCAGCACGTCCGCCACCACCTGCTCGGCCAGCGCCGAGGAATCAACCACCATCGCGTTCTGGCCACCGGTCTCGGCAATTAGCGGAATGGTCCGCCCCTCGGGGCTCAGCCGGCCGGCGAGTTGGCGCTGGATCAGCCGCGCCACTTCCGTGGAGCCGGTGAACATCACCCCGCGCGTGCGGGGATCGCCCACCAGCGCCGCGCCGACATCGCCGGCGCCGGGAAGAAGCTGCACCGCCCCGGCCGGAATGCCAGCCTCGCGCAGGATGCGTACCGCGGCCGCGGCGATCAGCGGGGTTTCCTCCGCCGGTTTGGCCAGCACCGGATTGCCGGCCGCGAGCGCCGCCGCGACCTGCCCGGTGAAGATCGCCAGCGGGAAGTTCCACGGGCTGATGCACACCACCGGACCGAGCGGGCGGTGGGTATCGGCGGAGAAATCACGAAGCTGGGAGGCGTAATAGCGGAGGAAGTCGACCGCCTCGCGCACCTCGCCGACGGCGTTGGGGTAGGACTTCCCGGCCTCGCGCACCACGATGCCGATCAGCGAGGGCAACCGCGCCTCCATCAGCTCGGCAGCGCGATTGAGGCAGCTTGCACGTTCCTCTGGGGGAGTCGACTGCCAGATCGGCGCGGTTGCAGCCGCGACCTCCATGGCGAGTTGCACCTGCTCGGTTGTTGCGTCGGTGCAACCGCCGATCTCGTCGCGCCGATCGGCCGGATTGGCCACGATCCTATTTGTGCCATCAACTGCCAGATCGGCGATCATCGGCGCGGCGCTGATTGGTGCTGAGCTACTGGTGAGGAGAGAGGCGGCGAGGGAGGCGAGGCGCTGTTCGTTCGACAGGTCGAGCCCCGCCGAATTGCGCCGATCCGCGCCGAACATGTCCACCGGCGCGCCGATTTTGGGGTGCGGCGCGCCGATCGGCTCGATGCGGCGGGCGACGTCGACCGGGTTTTCGATCAGTTCGTCGATCGGTACGCTCTCATCCGCGATGCGGTTGACGAAGGACGAGTTGGCGCCGTTTTCCAGCAGGCGGCGGACGAGATAGGCGAGCAGGGTCTCATGGGTGCCGACGGGGGCGTAGATGCGGCAGGGCCGGCCCATCTTCTCCTTGCCGACCACCTCCTCATAGAGCGGCTCGCCCATGCCGTGCAGGCACTGGAACTCGTATTGCCCGGCGTAATAGTTCTGCCCCGCCATCTCCATGACGGTGGAGAGTGTCTGGGCGTTGTGGGTGGCGAATTGCGGGAACACCGCATCCGGCGCAGCCAGCAGCTTGCGGGCGCAGGCGAGATAGGAGACGTCGGTGTGCACCTTGCGGGTGAACACCGGGAAGCCTTCCAGCCCGTCCACTTGCGCGCGCTTGATCTCGCTGTCCCAATAGGCGCCCTTCACCAGACGCACCATCAGCCGGTGGCCGGAGCGGCGGGCGAGGTCGATCAGGTAGTCGAGCACATAGGGGCAGCGCTTCTGATAGGCCTGCACCACGAAGCCGATGCCGTTCCACCCCGCCAGCGCCTCGTCGAAACACAGTGCCTCCAGCAGGTCGAGCGAGATTTCCAGCCGGTCGGCCTCCTCGGCGTCGATGTTGAGGCCGATGTCATAGTGGCGCGCGAGCTTCGCCAATTTGAGAACACGCGGCAACAACTCATTGATCACGCGATCATATTGCGCGCGGGAATAGCGCGGGTGCAGGGCGGAGAGCTTGATCGAGATGCCCGGCCCTTCATAGATGCCGCGCCCGGCGGAGGCCTTGCCGATGGCGTGGATCGCCTGCTCGTAATCGGCCAGATAGCGCTGCGCGTCGGCCTCGGTGGTGGCGGCCTCGCCGAGCATGTCGAAGGAATAGCGGAAGCCCTTGGCCTCCATGGCGCGCGAATTGGCCAGCGCCTCCGAGATGGTCTGGCCGGTGACGAACTGCTCGCCCATCATCCGCATCGCCACGTCCACGCCCTTGCGGATCAAGGGTTCGCCGCCGCGCCCGATCAGCCGGGTCAGCGCGCCGGAAAGCCCGGTCTCGCTGGAGGTGGAGGTCAGCTTGCCGGTGAGCACCAGCCCCCAGGTCGCGGCATTGACGAACAGCGACGGGCTCTGCCCGACATGGGCGTGCCAGTCGCCATGGCCGATCTTGTCGCGGATCAGCGCGTCGCGGGTGGCGCGGTCGGGGATGCGCAGCAGCGCTTCGGCAAGGCACATCAGCGCCACGCCCTCCTGGCTGGAGAGGGCGTATTCATGGATCAAGCCTTCAACCGGCCCCTTCTGCCCCTTGGCGCGCAGCGCGGCGACCAGCCCGCGCGCCCGCTCCCTCGCGGCCTCGGCCCGAGGGGCGGGAAGCGTCGCCCCGGAGATCAGCAGCGGAACGCATTCCGGCTCCGGCGCGCGATAGGCCCCGGTGATGCGGGCGCGCAGAACGCTCTGAGGGTGAACCCCGCGCGCGAAGGCGACGAACGGCCCCTCCTGGAGGGCGCCGATGCTGCCAGAATCGGCCATTCCGGACGCCGATCGGTCGGATTCCGGCCAGAAATCGGCGGAGGGCGCCAGCCGGCCGGCGGCAGACCGGCCGGTCGTCCGGGAAGCGCCGACGGTGACAGAATCGGCGGCGCCGACCCCGCCGGCGGCGGCCAAATCGGCGGGGGAATCGCCGTGGCGCGCGCCGCTCTCGACGAGTTGCACCGCCTCGATCAGCGCCTGTTTCACCAGCGCGTGGGGGGTGCAACCTTGCCGCTCCGCCGCCGCCTTGAGCCGCGCGCGCAGCTCGTCGTCGATCTTCACGCCGATAGTGGTGGTCGCCATGCCCGCCTCCCTTTGGGATACCGCCGTCCGAATGTGGTTACACCTTTAGGTAAAACCGCCGGATCGCACAAGGTGCAACCTTTACGCTTCTGACCGAAGGCCGAGCACGCCTTGCCGATCGTCCGGAACTTGATGCAGGTCGTCCGGCACATATTGCGGGGCAGCGCGCCAGCCCCCACCTGAACTCCATGACACAGAACGCCGCGCTTCCGCTCTCCGTCCTTGACCTCTCCTTCGTCACCTCCGGCGGCAGCGGGCCGCAGGCGCTGAGGGAGACCATCGAGCTCGCGCGCCATGTCGACGCGCTTGGCTATCGCCGCTTCTGGGTGGCGGAGCATCATAACCTGCCTTCGGTGGCGAGTGGCGCGCCCGATATCATGGCCGGGCAGATTCTGGCCGCGACCGAGCACATCCGCGTCGGCTCCGGCGGCGTCATGCTGCCGAACCACGCCCCGCTGATGGTGGCGGAGCGCTTCAAAGTGCTGGAAGGGCTCTATCCCGGCCGCGTCGATCTCGGACTCGGCCGCGCGCCCGGCACCGACCAACTCACCGCCATGGCGCTGCGCCGCCGGCAGGACATGGACCCGGGCGACGATTTCCTCGATCGGCTCAAGGAGCTGATGATGTGGGGCAGCGGCGAATGGCCGGCCGATCATCCGTTCCGCTCGATCCGGGTAATGCCGGTCGACGTGAAGCTGCCGCCGATCTGGCTGCTCGGCTCCTCGGGCTACAGCGCCAGGCTGGCCGCCCAGCTTGGCATGGGCTTCGCCTTCGCCCACCACTTCGCCACCCATGACGTGATGGACGCGATGCTGAGCTATCGCAACGGCTTCCAGCCGTCGGCGGAGCGGCTGGACAAGCCGCATGCCATTCTCGCGCTCGCGGTGGTGTGCGCCCCGACCGATGAGGAGGCGGAATGGCTCGCCGGCAGCGTGGACCTCTCGCATCTCAGGCGCGCGCGGGGCGACTATCGCCCGATCCCTTCGCCCGAGGAGGCGGCGGCGCAGGTCTATAGCGAAGGCGACCGCGCCTATATGCGCCGCAACCGCGAGCGCGTGCTGGTCGGCGGGCCGGAGCGGGTGCGCGAGGGGCTGGCGCGCTTCGTCGAGACCACGCGGGCGGATGAGATCATGATCACCACGCCGGTGCATGATCTCGCGGCCAAGAAGCGCTCCTATGAGCTGGTGGCGCAGCTGGAAATCGCGGCGGCAAAGGTGACGGCGCCGGTGTGACAGGCTGGCGACCCTAACCGCAGTCGTCTGACCGGCGGCAGAAGCGCAAAAGGCCGGCACGAGCCGGCCTTCGCCCGCCAGAGCGCCGGTACATCCGCGGTCGCTTCAGCGATATGCCTTATTAGCGGCGGCGTTTGACTGGGACGTGACGGAAATGGCGTTCCGGGACGA
Source organism: Ancylobacter sp. G4_0304 (assembly GCF_047501495.1). Lineage (NCBI taxonomy): Bacteria > Pseudomonadati > Pseudomonadota > Alphaproteobacteria > Hyphomicrobiales > Xanthobacteraceae > Ancylobacter > Ancylobacter sp. G4_0304. The sequence goes on from NZ_JAZDRM010000009.1 coordinate 62,672, forward strand.
AAAGCGGGCTCATCTGCGCGTCACCAGCCAGATGCCCAGCGCGATCGGGACGATGCCGACGACATCCAGCGGCGGCACCGCTTCGCCCAGCAGCAGCCAGCCGAAGAACAGGCCGAGCGGCGGCATGAGGAAGTGCAGGCTGGACGCCGCGGTCGCGCCGGAGCGGGTCAGCAGATAGAACCAGAGCCCGTAGCCGCCGATCGACACGCCGACCACCAGATAGGCGAGGCCGATGACGAGCTGGGGCGTCGGGCGGATATCGGCGACATGCTCGGTGGCGAGGGCGAAGGGCGCCACGGCGAGCGCGCCGGCGAGGCACTGGATGGCGTTGCCGGTCCAGATGCCGCCCTGCGGCTTCAGATATTTGAACGCCAGCGTGCCGGCGGCGAAGGCGACGACGCCGCAGGCGACCAGAAGCGTGCCGGTCAGGCTCTCATGCCCGCCCTCCAGCCGCGAGCGCAGCACGATCACCACGCCGACGATGCCGAGTCCGATGCCGGCCCATTTCACCGCGCTCATGCGCTCGCCGAGCAGCGGCCCGGCAAACAGCGCCACCACCAGCGGCAGGCAGCTGGTGAGCACCGCGACATAGGCGGAGGAGGCGAGGGTGAGCGCGCTCCAGTTGAAGCCGAGATAGACCGCGTTGTTGAGCACGCCGCACAGCACCAGCGCCGCCACGTCGCGCGCCGTGAGCTTTGGCCGCCCATCCACCAGCCACGCCAGCGCCAGCATGATCACCCCGGCCAGCGCGAAGCGGATGGCAAGCAGCGTCAGCGGCGGGCAGTAGCCGAGCGCGAGCTTGGCTCCAGCGAACGCCGAGGACCACAGCACGCAGAACAGCGCGATCAGCAGCGGCGGCGAGGCGAGGCCGCGCGCGGGGCGGGGTGCGGGTTCGGCGGGAAGGCTGGGTGAGAGGCCCGGCATGGCGCGGCTCCAAGATCAGGAGCCGGGGAAGCTAAACGCGAAATACCGCATCGGGAAACGCGATCTTCTCATGGGGGCCATCAGCCGGGACGATCGATGTCGCCCCGGCCGGGGGCCGTCAGCGGTTCCAGATATTGGGGTCGATCTGGTCCTTGAGTTCGGGCATCGAGCTGGCGACGAAGCGCGGCTTCTTGCCGGCCTTGCGCTGGGCGAGGTAATCGGCGGTGAGCCGCGCCACCAGCCCGGAGAGCAGCATGATGGCGATCAGGTTGATGGTCGCCATCAGCCCCATCGAGGCATCGGCGGCGTCGAACACGGTCGCGACGGTCTCATAGGCGCCCCAGACCACCATCGCCATCACCGCGACGCGCAGCACGCCCTTGCCGAGATGGCTGCCGATGCCGAGGAAGGCCAGCGCGTTCTCGGCATAGGAATAGTTGCCGATGATCGAGGTGAAGGCGAAGAAGAAGATCGAGATCGCCACGAAATAGGGACCGGCCACACCGATGTGATGCTGCATCGCCGCCTGGGTGAGCTGGGTGCCGGTGAGGCCCGAGCCGGGAACCAGCGCGCCCGACAGCAGGATCAGCAGCGCGGTGGCGGTGCAGATCAGCAGCGTGTCGATGAACACGCCGAGCGCCTGCACGAAGCCCTGGCTGACCGGGTGATGCGGATCGGGGGTCGCCACCGCCGCGATGTTCGGCGCCGAGCCCATGCCGGCCTCGTTGGAGAACAGGCCGCGCTTCACCCCGTTCAGCATCGCCGCCGCCATGGCGCCGGACACCCCGCCCACCGCCGGCTCCAGCCCGAAGGCGCTGCGGAAGATCAGCCCGAACATGGCCGGCACGTCCGAGATGTTCATCGCCACCGCGAACAGCGCGACGCCGAGGTAACCGACCGCCATGAACGGCACGACGATCTCGGCCACCCGCGCGATCATCGGGATGCCGCCGAAGATGATGAGGCCGGACAGCAGCGCCAGCACGATACCGGTGGCGAGCTTGGGCGCGCCGAACGCCCCTTCCATCGCGTCGGCGATGGAATTGGCCTGAACCGCGTTGAAGACCAGGCCGAAGGAGAGGATGAGGCACACCGAGAACAGGGTGCCGGCCCACGGGGCCTTGAGCCCCTTGGCGATGTAGAAGGCCGGGCCGCCGACATAGCGGCCGTCCTCGTCCTTCTGCTTGTAGAGCTGGGCGAGGGTGCTCTCGGCGAGCGCGGTCGCCATGCCGATGGCGGCGACCACCCACATCCAGAAGATCGCCCCCGGCCCGCCGAGATAGAGCGCCACCGCGACGCCGGCGATGTTGCCAGTGCCGACCCGCGAGGCGAGGCTGGTGCACAGCGCCTGGAACGGCGTGATGCCGGCATGGTCGGTCTCGGAAGAGCCGAGCACCGAACGGATCATTTCGGGAAAATGCAGGATCTGGATCAGCTTGAGGCGGATCGTGAAATAGATACCGACGGCCAGCAGGCCATAGATCAGCACATAGCCCCAGAAGATCGTATTGAGAAAACCAATCACCGCGCTCATCGGCACCTGCCAGCCAGCCAGAGGATCCTTGCCGGCTGCGGAGCGAGGAGGAATCGGCCGCAGGCCCGGAACAGGTACGAGAGTGAGCCCTGCCTTCGGCTACCGCAACAGCAACAGCGCCGGATCCCGCGACGTGTATGGCCGATCGCTAGGGCGTGGCCGGTCCGGAGACGGCGGAAGCGGCCGTCACGGGCGGCTCGGTGCCTTCCTCGGGCACGTCGATCACCTTCGGCGCGGCAGCGGTCTGGGTGGCGGCTTGATTAGCCTTGGCGCCGGGGGGCGGGAAAATCTTGTCGATGCCGAAGAAGGCGATGTTCTCGACAACGACCTCGTTATTACGCGCGCCGCTGCCCTTGCGCGAATTGGCGATCGCCTGCAGTTCCGGCGCCATGGCGGCGAGCTGGGCGAACTTGCCGTGGTTGAAGTCGTCCTGCGCCTTCACCTTGGTCATGTCGATGACCACGGCGCCGAGCTGGACGAGCTCCTCGTCATGAGTATAGGCGCCGAGCCGGTTCTCGCCGCCGGCGATGAAGCGAGAGAAGGCCAGAGCCTTGTCGTCGGCCGAGACGACGACGATGAACGGCTTGGCCGGCTTGCCGAAGCGCTTGAGCTGGCTCTTGAACACGTCGACATCGATGTCCGGCGCGGCGAGGATGATGTTGTCGATCTTGTCGGCCGGCAGCGCATTGCCGGAAATCTTGATCTGGCGCAGCGCCTCAACCGTTACCCAGTTCCCCATGGAATGGGCGAGAATGGTGACCTTCTCGGCACCGGAATTGAACACCAGCCGGATCGTCTCCTCCAGATTGTCGCGGGCGGAGGTGGCGCTGTTGGTGTCGTAGACGTAATCCGTCGTCTCTCCGCGCGAGGCCCAGGTGAACAGCACCGGCACGCCCGGCGCGCGGGAATCGTCGGCGAGCTGCGCCATGCGGTACAGCGCCTCGTTGAACTGCGTGTTGTAGCCGTGGACGAAGATCGCGACCTTCCTCTGGCCCGGCGGACGCTTGGCCAGCTCGGCCTTGAGTTCGGCGTCGAACTCCTTCGGCGTGTCGCGGTACACCGCGCTGCGCACCACCATGTCGGTCGCCGGGTTGCCCGGCGCGGTCTTCGGCCATTCGACATGGCCGGCGCGGTGGCTCGGCGGCACGGTCATGTCGATGCGCGCGAAGGACAGCTCGGAGGAGCGTTCGCCGCTGTAGAGCGCGCCCGGGCGGGGATCGCGGGCGCGGGTCGAGGCGACGAGGATGACATGCTCACGGACGCCGGGAACGCTGGCATCGGTCGCCATCAGCGAATCCGCGCCGGGACGGTCCGCGCAGCCGGCGAGCAGGGCCGCTCCGACCACCAGAACGGCGATTCGTGACAGGGGTCGTGCAACGCCACGCATCATCCAAAACACCGACACTCGACGCCCCCAACGCAACCCGAAGGCGAAACGCATAGCACACGGCCCGCGACCCCGATAGGACGGCGGGGCCCGCCGGCCGGCGTCAGGGTTAAACTTTGCTGGCGATTTTTAGCAGGATGTCGGCCACGTCCCGCGGCGCGCTGAAGAACGGGGAATGGCCGGTCCTGAGCTGGTGCACGGTGGCACCCGGTACCGCCGCCTGCATCTCGCGCTGTACGGCGAGCGGCAGGCCGCGATCCTCCAGGCACTCGATGTAATGGCGCGGCAGCGTGCCGTAGCGCTCCGGTGTGATCTTCGACACCGCCGTGAACGGGGCATGCGGGGTGATCTTCGACAGGCTCGGCAGCGCCACCTCGACATGCTCGGGCGACACGTCGGAATAGAGCGAGCGGGCGATGAGATCGCGCTTGTTCAGATCGAGGCCAAGCCCTTCCCTGGTCAGGCGCAGCATGCCCTGGCTCTCGATGATCGCAACATCCTTGAGATAGGTCTGGGTCATGACGAAATCGCGCGCGGTCTTGCCGTTCGGCGCCATGAAGCCGGTGAGATAGACCAGCGCGGCGATCTTCTCGGGCATCTCCTCGCCGAGCCAGGTGCAGGTCGCCCCGCCGACCGAATGGCCGAGCAGGATCGCCTTGCCCTTCACCGCCTCCAGCGCGGCTCGCGCCGGCGCGGCGTAAATGGATATGTCGGTGACGTTCGCCGCCGGTACGGAATTGAAGCCGTGGCCGGCGAGGTCCGGGGCGATCACGGCATGGCCATGGGTGGCGAGGATGTTGGAGACCGGCAGGAAGCAGCCGCCCCAGTGCCACGAGCCGTGAATGAGAATGAACGTCGCCATGCGTCCTCGCCTTGTGCTGAGCTTTTGTGGCGTGGTTAGCGCCCCGGCCGCGCCTCGTCCATACGTCGCATTGCCGCTCGCGCGGACGGCGCGGCGCTTCCCCAATGGCCCGGCGCGCATTATGTTTTTTGAACACGCCGCCGAATTGGGCAGCGCGCCGGATGTGAGGAGTGTCCATGCCGTATCGCCATGTCGTGGGACCGCGCGCCTATGTGTTCGCCGACCTGAAGGAGCTGATGGCCAAGGCGACGCCGATACGCTCCGGCGACATGCTGGCGGGCATCGCGGCGGCGAGCGCGGAGGAGAACGTCGCCGCGCGCATGTGCCTTGCCGAGGTGCCGCTGACCGCCTTCCTCAGCGAGGCACTGGTACCTTACGAGACCGACGAGGTGACGCGCCTCATTCTCGACACCCATGACCTCGCCGCCTTCCGGCCGATCAGCCACATGACGGTGGGCGATTTCCGCGACTTCCTGCTCTCGGCCAATGCCAGCAGCGAGGCTCTCGCCGCGCTCGCGCCGGCGATCACGCCGGAAATGGCGGCGGCCGTGTCGAAGATCATGCGCAACCAGGATTTGATCGCGGTGGCGAAGAAGTGCCGCGTGGTGACCAAGTTCCGCAACACTATCGGCCTGCCGGGCACCATGGCGGTGCGGCTCCAGCCCAACCACCCGACCGACGACGTGGCCGGCGTCACCGCCTCGATCCTCGACGGGCTGCTCTATGGCTGCGGCGATGCGGTGATCGGCATCAACCCGGCCTCCGACAGCGTGCCGGTGCTGAGCGAACTCTTGAAGCTGATCGACGGCATCATCCAGCGCTTCGACATACCGACGCAGGCCTGCGTGCTGACCCATGTCACCACCTCGACCGAGGTGATCAATCGCGGCGTGCCGGTCGATCTGGTGTTCCAGTCGGTGGCGGGGACGGAAGGGGCGAACGCCTCGTTCGGCATCTCGCTGGCGACCCTGAAGGAGGGCCGCGAGGCGGCGCTTGCCCTCAAGCGCGGCACGCTCGGCGACAATGTGATGTATTTCGAGACCGGACAGGGCTCCGCGCTCTCGGCCGGCGCGCATCACGGCGTCGACCAGCAGACGCTGGAGGCGCGCGCCTATGCGGTGTGCCGGCCATTCAAGCCGCTGCTGGTGAACACCGTGGTCGGCTTCATCGGGCCGGAATATCTCTATGACGGCAAGCAGATCATCCGCGCCGGGCTGGAAGACCATTTCTGCGGCAAGCTGATGGGCGTGCCGCTCGGCTGCGACGTCTGCTACACCAACCACGCCGAGGCCGACCAGGACGACATGGACACGCTGATGACGCTGCTTGGCGCGGCGGGTGTGACCTACATCATGGGCATTCCCGGCTCGGACGACGTGATGCTGAACTACCAGTCCACCTCGTTCCACGATCAGCTCTATCTGCGCGAGGTGCTGGGGCTGAAGCGGGCGCCGGAATTCGAGGCGTGGCTGCAGACCATGGGCATCACCGGGCCGGACGGAAGGCTGAAGCCTCCCGGCGGTGGCAATCCGCTGCTGACCGTGGCCAAGGGTCTCGACGCCGGGCTCGCGGCATGAGCGCGGATGAGACGAGCCGGGACGCCGCGCCCTATGTGATCGAGGACGCCTGGGCGCGCCTTGCCGCCACTACGCCGGCGCGCATCGCGCTGGGCAGGGCAGGGACCGGCATGCCGACCCGCGAGGTGCTGCGCTTCGCGCTGGCCCATGCGCAGGCGCGCGACGCGGTGCACACGCCGTTCCATGCCGGGGAGGTGGCGCGCGATGTCGCGGCGCTCGGCTTCGAGACCATCAGCCTCGCCTCGGCGGCGCCGGCGCGCGACGCCTATCTGCGCCGGCCCGATCTCGGGCGCCGGCTCTCGGACGACAGCCGCGCGGCGCTGCGGGAGCGGGCGGCGCAGGATGGCGCGCCGCCGGACCTCGCGATCGTGGTGGCGGACGGTTTGTCCTCCACCGCCATCCACGCCCAGACCGTGCCGTTTCTCACCGAGTTCAAGTCGCGGATCGCGGAGAATGGCTGGAGCGTGGGGCCGGTGGCCATCGTCGAACAGGCGCGGGTGGCGCTGGGCGACGAGGTGGGCGACATCCTTGGCGCACGGGCCTGCCTGATGCTGATCGGCGAGCGGCCCGGCCTGTCCTCGCCGGACAGTCTCGGGCTCTACCTCACCTTCGCGCCGAGGGTCGGGCGATCGGATGCCGAGCGCAACTGCATCTCCAATGTGCGCGCCGAGGGGCTGTCGCATCCCCATGCCGCCTTCAAGCTGGCCTGGCTGCTGAAGGAGGCGCTGGCGCGGCAGCTCACCGGAGTGTCGCTGAAGGACGAAAGCGACCTGCTGCTGGTCGATGGCCAGCCGCCCGCCGCGCGGATCGCGGGGGCGTGAGGTTCAGCCGGTCGCGCCTTCATCGGCGCGCAGCGGCGGGCCGAGGAACTCGACCTGCCACTTCTCGCCGAAGGCGTTGAGCGCGGCGGTGTCGGGCAGGCCGTCGCGCATGGTGGCGGCCAGTTCGGTGAAGAAGGCGACGGCATCCAGCGCCGGAGCGATGACGATGTACTGGCGGGCGGGTGCGTCCGTCACATTGACGAAGCCATGCTCCACGCCGCCGGGAATGCTCACCACATCGCCGACCTCGGCATAGAACCGCCGGCCGTCCATCTCGTAGAGATAGCGCCCCTCCAGCACGCGGAAGATCTCCGCCTCGGGATGACGGTGGCGGGGCGGCCCCTTGCCGGGGGCGTTGATGGTCTCGACGATGCTGAACGCGCCGCCGCTCGCGGCCGGCGGCAGGCGCACGAACAGGTCGAGCCCGATGGCGGGGATGGCGATCGGCGGCTCGGCGCCATGCGAATGCAGGAAGGTGACGCTCATCATGCTCTCCCCAGACGGTGCAGATAGTCCACCACCGGCTCCCATTCGCCGTCCGTGACCGACAAAGCCAGATAGCCGTCCGGCCGCACCAGCTCGATGCCGCCTGCGACGGGGTTGGTCCGCCGTAGCGGATCGACCAGCGCGAGCGGCAGCTCTGGAGGATGATCGCCCACATCCTCGCCGACCCGCAAAGTGAAGCGCGGCGTGTCGCCGGCGCCATAGGGCGCCTCGCCGGCGCGGGGCACCATACGCTCGCCGGCGCGCGGGCCGGCCTGCCAGCTCACGCCGTTGAGCGGGCTGTTTTCATAGCCGATCGAGGTCTCGGTCAGCGTGCCTTCCAGCTGGTGCTGCACCGGGGCGAGGCCGAGCAGGAAATGCAGCACGCCATTGCGGATCTGCCGGGCGAGCGGGTTCTCCATCGTGGCGAGCCGGGTGAGGCGCCCCGACGCGGCGATGACCTGCGCCCCGACGGCGTGGCGCTCGGGGTGGTAGCTGCCGAGCAGCGCCGGAGCGGTCGCGATGCCCCGCGCCACCAAAGCGAGCTTCCAGGCGAGATTTACCGCGTCCTGCATGCCGGTGTTCATGCCCTGGCCGCCGGCCGGGCTGTGGACATGGGCGGCATCGCCGGCAAGGAACACCCGGCCGACCCGATAGCGCTCGACCTGTCGCTCATTGATACGGAAGGCCGAGGACCAGATCGTGTCGTGGAGCACCATGCCGCCGGGCCCGCGCCGGTCCAGAATGGCCTGAAACGTCTCGATCGGCGGCACGGCGGGCACGGCGCCGCTCGACGCGCCAATGCCGAGGATCACCCGGTAGCGGCCCGGTGCCATCGGAAACAGCACCGCCGGCCCTTCCTCGTGCCAGTAGGTGACGAATTCGTTGACCGGATAGGGCACGCCGGACATGTGGAAATCACCCTGCGCCCAGTCGTCGCCGCGCGTGTCGCCCTCGAAGGCGAGGCCGAGGCCGTGGCGGACCGGGCTGTGCGCACCGTCGCAGGCGATCAGGAAGCCGTGGCGCGCCGTCTCCTCGCGGCCATCGGCATGGCGCAGCGTCGCCGTGACCCCGGCCTCATCCTGGGTGAAGCCGGCAAGTTCGATGCCCAGCTCCGCCTGCACGCCATGGTCGGCGAGATGGCGCGCCAGCACCGTCTCGGTCTCGCTCTGCGGCAGCATCAGCACGAAGGGGTAGGGCGTCTCGATGTCCTTCAGCTCGACCCGCGCGATCGGCGCGCTCCCGGCGACGATGTTCGCCACGGTGACCGGATTGCCGAGCGCCACCAGTTCGTCGCTGAGACCGCCGCCTGCGCGGGCGAGAAGCTCCAGCGTGCGCGGCCAGAGCGCGACCGCGCGCGAGGTTTCCTCCCGCTTGGTCATGCGGTCGACGAGGCGCACCGGCACGCCGTAGCGCGCCAGTTCGAGCGCCATGGTCAGGCCGACCGGACCTGCGCCGACAATGAGAACGGTGTCGGTCATGATGATGATTCCCCGCCGTCAGGCGACGCCAGCCGCCACGGCACGATGCCGCAAGTTACCTGCGGCCGCCGCCGAGGAACAGGGAGAAATCGCAAGCGCCGGGCCGACGGGGTAGGCTAGCCGGCGAAGCCGCCTTCTTCCAGGAACCGCGCTTCGTCCGGCGTGGTGTCTCGCCCAAGCAGCGGGTTGCGGTGCGGGAAGCGGCCGAAGCGGGCGATGATCTCGCGATGGCCCAGCGCGTGCTTGAGCGAGTCCGGATCGTTCGCGCGGTTCAGCTCCACCGCGATGTCCTGATCGGCAAGATTTTCCGAATGCGAGAACGGCAGGAAGAAGAACACGCGCAGCGCCATCTCAAGCTGTCCCGGATAGCCGCGCGCCAGTGCCAGCCGCGCGAAATGGCGGGCCAGCGGATCGGTGGCATACATATGCGCGGTGCTGCGGAAACAGTTGCGGGGGAACTGGTCGAGCAGCAGGATCAGCGCCAGCGCGCCCTCCGCGCTCGCCATGAAGCCGTCGCGCGTGCGGGCGGCGGCGGCAAAATGCAGATCGCGGAAACGGTCATGGAAGGCGGCGTCGAAGGCGGGGTTCTTCTCGAACCAGCGCTCCGGCCCGGCGTCGCGCCAGAAGCCGGTGACCGCCGCGATTTCGGCGTCCTGCGTGTCATCGTTCATGGCTGCCACTCGTAAATCCAGCGGTAGCGCTCCAGCATCGCCTCGCCGGAACGCGCCCGCATCACCAGATCGCGCGCCAGCCGCGCCGGGCCGGCGAGATGATAGATGCGCGCCATGCCGCGCGCGGCGGTCTGCACGCGGGCGGTGCGGTCCATGCGCCGTGCCTCGTAGCGCCGCAGCGCCGCGGGGATGTCGTCCGCGCGGCCGGCGAGTTCGGCGGCGAGCACCGCGCTGTCCTCGATCGCCTGCGCCGCGCCCTGCGCGAGAAAGGGCAGCATGGCATGGGCAGCGTCGCCCAATAGCGTGACGCGGCCGGTGCCCCAGCTCTCCATCGGCTCAAGATCGTAAAGCGCCCAGCGCAGCCAGTGCGCCGGGGCGGCGAGCAGGGCGCGTGCCTGGGCGCTCCAGCCGGCATAATGGCGCAGCAGCTCGGCGGGATCGGCGTCGAGCCCCCAGCCATGCACGCCGCGCTTGTCCGGCGTCACCGCGACGAGGTTCACCTCGCGGCCCGCGCGTACCGGATAGCTGACGAGGTGGGCGCCCGGCCCCAGCCAGAGCCGCGTCACCGGATCAGCGAGGTCGGGCGGCAGCGCCTCGACCGGCACCGTCGCCCGCCACGCGGCGCGCTGCTGGTACACGGGAAGCGCGCGCGGCTGGAGCTGGCGGCGCACAACGGAGCGCACCCCGTCGGCGCCGATCAAGGCAAGGCCGCTATGGGTTTCCAGCCGTCCGCTGCCGGACGCGTCGACCGCGACGACGCCGGGCTCCTCCTCGAAGCCTTCAATGGTGCGTCCGAGCAGCAAGCGGATCAGCGGTTCGCGGCGAACCGCCTCCAGCAGCACCTGCTGGAGATCGGCACGATGAATGACGAGGAACGGGCCGCCGAACCGGGCCGCGACGGCATCGGCCATCTCCGCCTCGGCCAGGGCAACGCCTCTGCGGCCATCCATCACCCGGAAAGCGCGCGGGTTGACCGCGACCTCTCGCGCGCGCTCCAGCACGCCGAGCGCGGCGAGGCAGCGCGTGGCATTGGCGGCGAGCTGGACGCCGGCGCCAGCTTCCTCCAGCACGAGTGCGCGTTCGAGAACGGTGACGGCATAGCCGCAGCGGGCGAGGGCGAGGGCAGCGGAAAGCCCGCCTATGCCGGCACCGGCGACGACGACCTGGGGAGGTGACATGCCGTGCCGCTCAGGCAGCTACCGGCGTCTCATAGAGGCAGCCGGCGGGAATCGATTCCGTGCCGTGAAGGGTCGCGGAGAAGGTGTAGAGCGTCGAGCAATAGGGGCAGACGATCTCATCGTCCGAACCCATGTCGAGGAAGACGTGGGGATGGTCGTAAGGCGGCAGGGCGCCGACGCACATGAACTCGCGCGCCGCCACCGCGATCTTCGCGACGCCGGCTGAATTGTGGAAGTGGGGAACGACGTGGCCCGCCATGATGTTCGCCTGCCTGAGCACTCGTGTTTGAACTGGCCGGACCATAGCTGCTGATCGCCGGCCGGCAAAGGGGCGGGAAGGGGGACGCACCGTCGCATTGCCGGTTCCGGGACGACACGTTGGGTTCATTCCCTTGGGTTCGCCACAATGAGCGCGCATGAAGACGCCGGGTCCGCACGGCCGGCGGCCCGCCGGACTTCAGGCCGCGCGCGCCGCCATCATGTTCCGCCTGCTCTCTGCTCTCGGCTTCTTCCTCGCCTTTGCCGGCGCGGCCCACTGGGTCGTGCCGCTGGGCCACGAGGCCTTCGCGCTGATCCGCGCGCAGGACGACGCCGCGCGTCTGGCCGAGCTGCAGCTCGACCGCACGCTCGACGCCGCGCGGGTGCGAACGGAAATCGAGGCGGCGCTTCAGGCCGGCGACGGCGAGCTGGCAGAGAGCTTCGTCGCGCTGGCGGAGGCGCGCGGGATCGCGGTCGATGGCGCGCTGCGGGCGAAGGTGGTGCTCGCCAATAATGCGGTGGCCGGCGCGATGCGCGGGGCTTCGCGCTTCGGGCAGGGCTTCGTCACCGGCGAGGCGGAGGACCTCACGGGGCTCGCCGGCGCGGCGGCGGGCGATCTCACCGTCTGGGGCGATCTGCGCGATGGCGGGCGCGAGGTGCTGCACTGGGTGCGCGGCGAGACTGTCGACCCGCTGATGCTGGGACTCTCCGGTGCCGGGATCGCCGCCACCGGCGCGACCTATGCCGCCTTCGGCACGCCGCTGGCGCTGCGCGCCGGGCTGACCGCGCTGAAGGGCGCGCGGCGCACCGGCGCGATGAGCGCGCGGCTCGCCGCCCATGTCACCGACGCGCTGCGCGGCGGCAAGCGGGTGAAGCTGGCGGCGCTGGTCGGCGATCTCGGCACCGCCGCCTCCAAGGCCGGCACGCGCGCCACCTTCGCCGGGCTGCGCCATGTCGACGACGCGGCGGGCGCGGCGCGGCTGCGCCGTCTCGCGGAGGTGAAGGGCGGGCAGACGCTGGCGGTGGTGAAGACGCTGGGACGCGGCGCGCTTTTTCTGACCGAGACGCTGACGCGGCTCGCTTACCGCGTCATTGCGCTGGTGCTGGACGTGATCGGGCTGATCGCCTCGTTCAACGCCATGGTGGTGGCGATGTTGCGCCCGCTGTGGCGGCGGAAGAAGCGGGCAGGGTGGTTCACTGGCCTGAGACTCGCCGCTCGAACAGCGCCCTGAGACGGGCGTCGAGCGCGGGCAGCTCGGTCACCGGCCCACCCTCGCCGCCATCGGCGAGATTGAACCGGATGGTGCCGTCGCGCGCCTCGATGATGTCCATCAGCCGGCCCTTGCGCTCCTGCACATAGAACACCGCCATCTTCCCCTGATAGTCACGATAGGCGACTCTGGAGATCGCCTCGAACAGATCGTCGCGGCCGGCGGCAAGGTAGGCGAGGCGCCGGCGCACCGCCTCGAAGGCACGCAGTTCGCCCTCGGTGGTGACGGCTTCCTTCTCCGCAACGGCCGGCTCCACCAGCGCGACCGGTTCGGACTCGGTCCGCGGCGCCGCCTTGGGCGGGGCGGTGGTGATGTCGAGCCGCTTCAGCACATTGGCGGTGAACACATCGTCGAAGGCGGACTTGGCGATGGCGCGATAGCCGTCGAGCGCGTTAAGCCGCACATGCTTGATGTCGTTCTCCTTGAGCAGGAAGCGCGTGAACTCGACGCTGGGGCCGAGGAACTGCTCCGACAGATAGTCGAAGAAGGCGCGGTGGGTAATGGACCGCCGGGCGTGCTCGGAGATGGTGTCGGGATCGAAGCGCGACTTGGTGAAGTCGTACAGCCCGGCGATGACGGTCTCGGTGATCTGGGCCTTCGCCACCTTCTCGAAGTCGACGACCAGGAACGGGTCGTCGTCCATCATGTTCGGCTCCTGTGAATCCACGAAGAACTCGTAGACGATGCCGTCGGTCAGCACGCCGAGCTTCACGGTCTTCGAGGCGTTGAAATAGGATTTGAGCTGGCCGCGATCGTCCTTCTTGCCGTTGCCGAGCGACTTGCACTCCACCGCGATCACCGGCTGGAGGTCGCGCAGCACGGCGTAGTCGACGCGGTTGCGGTACTTCTCCGAAAAGTCGGCGGCGTGTTCGGCCGCAACCTCGGTGGGATCGCGGTCGTCATAGCCGAGAATGCCGATGAACGGTAGCACCAGCGCGACCTTGGTCGCCTCCTCATTATGGATGTGCGCGCGCACGCGCTGCACACGCTCGGCGAAGGTGATCAGCGCCGCGCGGAAATCATCGATGGTCTGTGCCATGCCACTACCGTCCTGACGGAATCCGTCACGCACTCTAGGTAATGTTATCTGCGAATTGCAATCATAAGTAGATCTTACGACAACCGGGCCGTTCCCGCTTGGCAGGGGGGCGGCGGCTGACTAGGTATCGCGGACGCTTTTCGGAGACCGCCATGCCCAGCTTTTCCCACGACGGCATCGACTTCGCCTTTCTCGACGAGGGGGAGGGCGAGCCGGTCGTGCTGATCCACGGCTTCGCCTCCACCAAGGAAATCAACTGGGTCGGCCCCGGCTGGGTCTCCACGCTCGTGCGGGCAGGCCGCCGGGTCGTCGCGCTCGACAATCGCGGCCATGGCGCCTCGGGCAAGGTTTACGAGGCCGCGCTCTACGATCCCGCGATCATGGCGGGCGACGCGCGGGCGCTGATGGACCATCTCGGACTCTCCCGCGCCGACGTCATGGGCTATTCCATGGGCGGGCGGATCGGCGCGTGTCTGGCGCTGGAAGCACCGGAGCGGGTGCGCTCGCTCGTTCTCGGCGGTATCGGCATCCATCTGGTGGAAGGGGCGGGGCTGCCCTCCACCGTTGCCGAGGCGCTGCTGGCGCCGAGCCTTTCCGATGTCACCGATCCGGTCGGGCGCACCTTCCGCGCCTTCGCCGAGCAGACCGGCAGCGACCGCAAGGCGCTCGCCGCCTGCATCTACGGCTCGCGCCGCACGCTCACCCGCGAGGAGGTGGCGCGCATCGCCGTGCCCACGCTGATCGGGGTCGGCACGCGCGACCCGATTGCCGGCGCCGCGGCGCCGCTGGCGGCGCTGATTCCGGGGGCGCGGGCCTTCGATATCGAGGGCCGCGACCACATGCTGGCGGTGGGCGACAAGAGCTTCAAGGAGGCGGTGCTCGCCTTCCTCAATGAACGCCCGTGACGCGGGGCTGGACGGCATAGGCTGGCCACCCCAGCTATGCTAAGAAGGCTTCAACAGGAGCCGTTATCGGGTGGCTCCACGGGCAACGACCCAAGGATTGCTGTCATGGCGAACAATTCCCTCCAGCTTGTCGACGCGCACAAGCGCGTGCTGGACAAGATCGATCCGGTCTGGTCGCGCATCCGCGCGGAGGCCGAGGCGATTACCCAGAACGAGCCCGCCATGGCGAGCTTCATCTTCTCCACCGTGCTGTACCACTCCACGCTGGAGAAGGCGGTGGCGCACCGCATCGCCCAGCGGCTCGACCATGTGGACATGCCCGGCGAACTGATCCGCCACGCCTTTGACGACGCGGTGGCCGACGACCCCTCGCTCGGCGTCGCCATCCGCGCCGACATCCTTGCCGTGTGCGACCGCGACCCGGCGACCGAGCGCGCGATTGAGCCGCTGCTCTATTACAAGGGCTTCCACGCCATCCAGACCCATCGTCTGGCTCATTGGCTGTGGAAGAACGACCGCCGCGACTTCGCGCTCTATCTCCAGAGCCGCTCCTCCTCGGTGAACCAGGTCGACATCAACCCGGCCGCCCCGTTCGGGCGCGGCATCTTCTTCGACCATGCCACCGGCATCGTGGTCGGGGAGACCGCGGTGATCGAGGACGACGTCTCGGTGCTTCAGGGCGTGACGCTCGGCGGCACCGGCAAGGAGCATGGCGACCGCCACCCGAAGATCCGGCGCGGCGTGCTGCTGGGCGCCGGCGCCAAAGTGCTCGGCAATATCGAGATCGGCCATTGCGCCCGCGTGGCGGCGGGCTCGGTGGTGCTCAAGCCGGTGCCCCCGCGCACCACGGTGGCCGGCGTTCCGGCCCGCGTGATCGGGGAGGCCGGCTGCTCGGAGCCCTCGCGCAGCATGGACCAGATGTTCGACCACGCCTTTTCCGGCGAGGCGATCTGACGCCATCATGAGCCGGCCGCCCGGCCGGCTTTTCCACCCTTTGCACGGAGGGCCGCGCCGCGCTCGGTTGCGCCGGGCGCCCTGCCATGGCAAGCCTTCGCCGCGGTAAGCCTGCCGCCCTGACCCATCCACCGCGGGAGCACGAACACGTGGAAAAGAAAGACAATGAACGGGTGCAGACCTATCTGCGCCGCCTGTTCGGCAATGCCAACATTCGGGTTGTCGCCCGCCCGAAGAAGAAGGATTCGGCCGAGGTCTATATCGGCGACGAGTTCATCGGCGTGATGTTCGAGGACAAGGAAGACGGCGACCTGTCCTATAACTTCCAGATGGCGATCCTCGGCGACGATCTGGAGGACTGAGCGGCCATGCCGATCTATGCACTCGACGGAATCGCGCCGGACCTGCCGGCGCTCGGCCGCTGGTGGCTGGCCCCCGATGCCAGCGTGATCGGCAATGTGCAGATCAGCGACGAGGCCAGCGTGTGGTTCGGCTCGGTGATCCGGGGCGACAATGAGCGCATCCTGATCGGCGAGCGGGTCAACATCCAGGAACTGTGCTGCCTGCACACCGATCCCGGCTTCCCGATGACCATCGGCGCCGACTGCACCATCGGCCACAAGGCGATGCTGCATGGCTGCACCATCGGCCCGAACAGCCTCATCGGCATGGGCGCCACCGTGCTGAACGGCGCGAAGATCGGGCGCAACTGCCTGGTCGGCGCCGGCGCGCTGGTGACCGAGGGCAAGGAATTCCCGGACAATTCGCTCATCGTCGGCACGCCCGCCAAGGCGATCCGCGTGCTGGACGAGGCGATGGCCGCGCGCATCCACGGCACGGCGGCGCATTATGTGCGCAACTGGCGGCGCTTCGCGCAGGGCCTGGAAAAGATCGGGTGAGGGGGCGGCCGCTCAGTTGCGGCCGACCGTGACCGGGGCCAGCACGTCGCCGAGCGAGACCCACTGGTCGGGCGCGCCCTGCGCCTGACGCTTCACGAAGCGGTAGCCGGTCTCGTGCCACAGCACGATGTCCGGCTCCTGATTGTCCAGCACCAGATCGCCGCGATCGGTGACCACGGTGAGCACCGAATGGCCGTCTCCGTTACGGTCGCGTACCACGGTGATCAGCAGCGTCTCGTCCGGCCAGCCGAGGCGTACCAGCGCGCGGCGCTTCTCCAGCACATAATCCTCGCAATCGCCGAACCCGTCATCGGGATAGGTCCAGCGTTCGATCTCGCCGAAATGCTCCAGATCGGTGAGCGGCTTGATGCGGGTGTTGACCTCGTCATTGACCCGGCGGAGCTGGGCGAAATCCGCCTCATCCAGCGCCACCCGCCCGCCGCGCCCGTTGCCGGGGCCGCATTCGGCCGGCATGGCGGCGCAGAAGCGGGCATAGCCGATCGGCGTCGAGGTCGCCGCGCCCGCCGCGATATTGGCCGCGAAGGGCGAGAGCATCGCCACCTGATCATTCGCCGTGCGGGCGTCCTGCGCCTGCGTCGGCTGGCCGGAGAAGATGGCACCCGAGAGCACCACCGCCGCCGCGAGAAGGGCTCGTTCAAGCCTCTTTTTCATCGCGCACCTCAATCCCTGTCATGGGAAGAGATACTGCCAGAGAGATTTTTATCTTGGTCTAAGCCGTCGCGGAAATTCTCCACTACGCTGGATATGGAAAATTAATAACTTTTCTACTGTCGTTAACCATGAGAATATCGGATTTATTCATCACGCCGTTTAAGCGGGCGGCAAGGCTTTTCCACCCTCGCGCGTCCTTGCGCCGCCCCGGCTTTTCACCGGCGCGCTTGCCGTGCGCCAAGCCGGCGCCTATGTCATCAGCCGTGCTCGATCGAACCCATTATACGGCCCCCATGCGCCAGCCGATTCTGAACGTGCCGACGGTGATCACCGTGCTGGCGGCGGCGATGCTGGCCATCCATCTGCTGCGCGTCGCAGTGAGCGTGGATACGGGCATCGAGATCCTGGCGCTGTTCGCCTTCATTCCCGCGCGCTTCGATCCCGCCTTCCTCGGCGAGGGCGTGCTGCCGGGCGGGACGGCGGCGAATGTGTGGACCTTCGTGTCCTACGCCTTCCTGCACGGCGACTGGGCGCATGTCGGCATCAACCTGCTGTGGATGCTGGCCTTCGGCAGCCCGGTGGCGCGGCGCTTCGGCACGGTGCGCTTCCTCGCCTTCTTCGCGGTGACGGCGGCGGCGGGGGCAGGGCTGCACCTGTTCACCCATGAGGACGACCTCGCGCCGATGATCGGCGCATCGGCGGCGGTGTCGGGCTGCATGGCGGCGGCAATCCGCTTCATGTTCGCCTCCGAGGGTTTCGTGCCGTGGCGCCAGAGCGCGCTGGAAGACTCGGTGCGCTATCCGGCGGCGCCGCTGCTTACCGTGATGCGCGACCGGCGGGTGATCGCCTTCGTCGTGGTGTGGTTCGCGATCAACCTCGCCTTCGGGATCGGCGCGCCGGCCGGCATCGTCGAGGGCTCGATCGCCTGGCAGGCGCATATCGGCGGATTCGTCGCGGGTCTGCTGCTGTTCCCGCTGTTCGACCCGGTGCGGAGCTTTCCCGACGACAACCCGCTGACGCGCCACCGCAACGGCTGATCTGCCGTCCGCGCGCCCGGGCTCTCACGCTGGCAGGCGTCCGAGAAACACTATTGCTCTCCGTTGCGTTAGGTCCGATCATTCCCGCCTTGAAGAGCGGGCGCCGACCTATGGCGACTCGCCGACGATGAAGCGGGCGGGGAACGACGCGGGCAGCCGGGTTCCGACCGTCCGCCACAAGGGACAGGAGGCAGGCCATGACAGTGCGAATGATACTGGACGAGAAGGGCTACGACGTCGCGACCATCGAGCCGACGGCAACGTTGCGCGAGGCGGTGGAACTGCTGGCGGAGAAGCGCATCGGCGCAATCGTGGTCACCGATTCCGAGCGGCGCGTGATCGGCATCCTCTCGGAGCGCGACATCGTGCGCGTGATCGGCCTCGATGGCCCCGGCCGGCTCGACGACGCCGTTTCCAGCGTGATGACCTCGAAGGTGGTGACCGCCGACGGCAACGAGACCATCCCCCAGATCATGGAACAGATGACCGCCGGACGCTTCCGTCACGTTCCGGTGGTGCGCGCGGGCAAGCTGATCGGCATCATCTCGATCGGCGACGTGGTGAAGCACCGCGTGGCCGAGATGGAGCGCGAGAGCCACGCCATGCGCGAATACATCATGTCGACCTGAGAGGTCGGACGCTTGTCAGAAGCGCGGCGCGTCGGTCTTCGCCGGCGTGCCGTAGACGCGCGCGGGATCGAACAGCTTGCCGCCGTCATTGACCGTCAGCCGTGTGTCCGGGGAGGGCGCGGCGCCGAGCGGCACCGAGCGGAAGAAGCAGGAGCGGTGCCCGGTGTGGCACGCCGCCCCGGGCCCGGCCATACGAACGCGCAGCACCACGGCGTCCTGGTCACAGTCGACGCGCAGCTCGACCAGCGTCTGGACGTGGCCGCTTTCCTCGCCCTTCTTCCACAGCCGGCCTCGCGAGCGGCTGAAATAATGCGCCTGACCGGTCTCGATGGTCAGCGCCAGCGCCTGCGCGTTCATATGCGCGACCATCAGGACTTCGCCGCTGTCGGCATCGGTGGCGACGGCGGTGACGAGCCCGTTGGCGTCGAATTTCGGAGAGAGGCGGTCGCCTTCCTCGATCTCGGCCGCGCTGCCGCGCGGCGCGAACAGCTCAGCGCTCACGGGCGCATCCCGCGCAGCAGGCTCATGAAACGCACCTGCTCCTGCGGATCGTCGCGGAACACGCCAGTGAACTGCGAGGTGACGGTCGAGGCGCCCTGCTTGCGCACGCCGCGCATGGCCATGCACATGTGCTCGGCCTCGATCAGCACCGCGACGCCGCGCGGTTTCAGGATCTCGTCCATCGCGGTGATGATCTGCGAGGTGAGGTGCTCCTGCGTCTGCAGGCGGCGGGCGAAGATGTCGACGATGCGCGCGATCTTGGACAGGCCGACCACGCGCTCCACCGGGAAATAGGCGACATGCGCCTTGCCGACGAACGGCACCATGTGGTGCTCGCAGTGCGAATAGAACTCGATGTCGCGCACCAGCACCATGTCGTCGAAATTGCCGATCTCGCCGAAGGTGCGGTCGAGCGTGGCGGCGGCCTTGGCGGTGTAGCCGCTATAGAGCTCCTCATAGGCCCGCACCACGCGCTTGGGCGTGTCGAGCAGGCCTTCGCGGGTCGGGTCGTCCCCGGCCCAGGCGATCAGCGTGCGCACGGCGGCTTCGGCTTCCTCGCGCGACGGCCGATTGGCGGTCGCGGCCTCGTTCTTGGCACTACGCATCAGGGTCTCAAGCACGGCATCCATGACGAACTCCGTTCGACGGCGCTTCTAAATACCGGGCGCCGGGTGTCACCGGTTAACTCGTCACATACGCGCCGTTCCGATCGCTCAGACTGGCAGCATACCCTGACCCGACGGGGCGCAAACACCGGAATTCGCATACCCGGCATTCTTTCGCGTCCCGACCGTCGCTCCTATATAAGGAACGGCGAACGCACCGCAATATTGCGAGTGATACGAACGCACGCTGCGAATGGATCAAGGCATGCTGAACGAGGTCTATAATCGCCGCATACTTGAGCTGGCTGCCGATATACCACGGCTCGGCCGGCTTGCCTCGCCCGATGCCAGTGCAACGGCGCATTCGAGGCTTTGCGGTTCCACCGTCACGATCGACCTCGCCATGAAGGACGGGGTGGTCACCGATTTCGCCCATGAGGTGCGCGCCTGCGCGCTGGGACAGGCGTCGTCCTCGATCATGGCGGGGCTGGTGGTCGGCTCCACCGCGGGCGAGCTGCGCGCGGTCCGCGAGACCATGCGGCGCATGCTGAAGGAGAATGGCCCGGTGCCCGAAGGCCGCTGGGCCGAACTCGCGGTGCTGGAGCCGGTGCGGGACTACAAGCCGCGCCACGCCTCGACGCTGCTGACCTTCGACGCCGTGGTCGATGCGGTGGACCGGATCGAGGCGCGCGACGCGGCAGGGCAGGCGGCGGAGTGAAATCGCGGTGCGAAGCCGGCCGCCTCAGCGCTCGGTGAAGAAGGTGAACAGCACCTCGTCCTTGGGCCCGGTGAGGCACAGGAAGCGGTTGGCGCTGTCGGAGCGGTCGCGCTGGATATAGGCTTCGCCCATGATCACGCCCTTGACGTCGGTCTCGCCGAGCCGGGCTTCGGCGGTGGCGATGGTGAGGCCGTCAATGTCGATATAGATATCGTCGATGGCGGGCGAGCGCTGCTTGAGCTTCGCCAGTGCCTGCGCCTTGCAGGCCGCGACGCGCTTCATGTCCGGGTCGACCTCGGGCGAGGTGGCGGCGGACGGATCGGGCTGAGTGCCGCCGGCCGGGCCCGGAGTCGGCGCGGGGGCGGGGACTTCGGCAGGGGCCTTCGCGGGCGTCTGGGCAGGCGCGGGCGTCTGGGCGAAGCCGGGCAGGGTGAACAGCATCACGATGAGAACGGTGACTGTCGAAATCAGCGTGATGGATGCCACGAATGCCGTCAGCAATTCGCTGCGTCGACGCTGTGCCTGCCTGTTCTGCATCCCGACCTCCACCCGGACAATCCCTCCGGTCCTGCAGTACTAATGCGCGCACATGCCCACAGTTCCCGATAAACCCGGCCTGATGCATCGCGCTGTGCGAGGCGCGGCCCGGCTGCCGCGCCTCGCGCTGCGCGCGCCGATCCTGGTCTACCGCTACAGCCTGTCCGCCTTCATGGGCCGGCAGTGCCGCTTCCTGCCGACCTGCTCGGAGTTCGCCGACAACGCGATCGACCAGCACGGCGCCTGGGCCGGCGGCTGGATGGCGGCGGGGCGCATCTGCCGCTGCCACCCCTGGGGCGGATCCGGCTTCGAGGCGGTGCCGGTCGAATTGCCGCCAAAAGCCGTGTGGTATATGCCATGGCGCTATGCGCGGTGGCGAAGCCCCGCGCAGGACTGACCGACACGCTTACCCAACAAGCCTACCTGCGTGGTTCGCAGGAGTGGGCAGGAGAAAAGCCATGCTGCATCTGACCTTTCCCGACGGCGCGGTTCGCGAGTTCCCGGCCGGGAGCACCGGCGCCGATGTCGCCGCCGCCATCGCCAAGTCGCTTGCCAAGAAGTCGCTGGCCGTCAAGCTCGACGGCGTGCTGACCGACCTGTCCGAGCCGATCGAGGCCGACGCGAAGATCGAGATCGTCACCCGCGAGAGCCCGGAAGCGCTGGAGCTGATCCGCCACGACGCCGCCCATGTGCTGGCCGAGGCGGTGCAGGCGCTGTGGCCCGGCACCCAGGTGACCATCGGCCCGGTGATCGAGAACGGCTTCTATTACGACTTCTTCCGCAACGAGCCGTTCACCCCGGACGATTTCGCCGCCATCGAGAAGAAGATGCGCGAGATCATCGCCCGCGACGCGCCCTTCACCCGCGAGGTGTGGGACCGCGAGGAGACCAAGCGCGTCTTCAAGGAGAAGGGCGAGGCGTTCAAGGTCGAGCTGGTGGACGCGATCCCCGCCGACCAGAAGATCAAGATCTACAAGCAGGGCGAGTGGTTCGACCTGTGCCGCGGCCCGCATATGCCGAGCACCGGCAAGGTGGGCGACGCGTTCAAGCTGATGAAGGTGGCCGGCGCCTATTGGCGCGGTGACGCCAACAACCCGATGCTCACCCGCATCTACGGCACCGCCTGGCGCACCAAGGAAGAGCTCGACGCCTATATCCTCCAGCTGGAGGAGGCGGAGAAGCGCGACCACCGCCGGCTGGGCCGGGAGATGGACCTGTTCCACTTCCAGGAGGAAGGGCCGGGCGTGGTGTTTTGGCACCCCAAGGGCTGGACGCTGTTCCAGGCGCTGGTCGCCTATATGCGCCGCCGACTCAAGGCCGACTATGACGAGGTGAACGCCCCGCAGGTGCTCGACAAGTCGCTGTGGGAGACCTCTGGTCACTGGGGCTGGTACAAGGACAACATGTTCAAGGTGCAGCCGGCCGGCGACACCGAGGACAATGACCGCGTCTATGCGCTGAAGCCGATGAACTGCCCCGGGCATGTGCAGATCTTCAAGCACGGCTTGAAGAGTTACCGCGATCTTCCTATGCGGCTTGCGGAATTCGGCGCCGTTCATCGCTATGAGCCTTCCGGCGCGCTGCACGGGCTGATGCGCGTGCGCGGCTTCACGCAGGACGACGCGCACATCTTCTGCACCGAGGAGCAGATGGCGGCGGAGTGCCTGAAGATCAACGAGCTGATCCTCTCCACCTATGCCGATTTCGGCTTCGAGGAGATCGTGGTGAAGCTCTCCACGCGCCCCGAGAAGCGCGTCGGCTCGGACGCGGTCTGGGACCATGCCGAAGACGTCATGGGACGGGTGCTGACCCAGATCGAGGCGGAATCGGGCGGCAAGATCAAGACCGGCATCCTGCCGGGCGAGGGCGCGTTCTACGGGCCCAAGTTCGAATACACGCTTCGCGACGCGATCGGGCGCGAATGGCAGTGCGGCACCACGCAGGTGGACTTCAACCTGCCGGAGCGCTTCGGCGCCTTCTATGTCGATGCCGACGGCAGCAAGAAGACCCCGGTGATGATCCACCGCGCCATCTGCGGCTCGATGGAGCGCTTCACCGGCATCCTGATCGAGCACTTCGCCGGGCATTTCCCGCTCTGGCTCGCCCCGACGCAGGCGGTGGTCGCGACCATCACCTCGGAGGGCGACGACTACGCGCAGGAAATCGTGGCGCTGGCCAAGAAGGCCGGGCTGCGGGTGGAGAGCGATCTTCGAAACGAGAAGATCAACTACAAGGTGCGCGAGCACTCGCTGGCCAAGGTGCCGGCGCTCATCGTGGTCGGGCGCAAGGAGGCGGCCGAGCGCACCGTCTCGATCCGCCGGCTGGGCTCGCCCAACCAGACCACGCTGAGCCTCGACGAGGCGCTTGCTAGCCTGGTCGAGGAGGCGCGGGCGCCGGATGTGGTGCGCGCGGCAGAGTGACCGCCTCACCGATCCCGACAGGAACAAGCGCCCCGGAGAGTTCCGGGGCGTTTTGTTTTCCATCCCGCCGTTCCCACTAAGAAACGACATTCCCCCCGGATTGCCCCAGCGTCATCGTGCTCGCATCAAGGGAAGCGATTCGGGGGGACAAATGACAACAGGGCTTCATAAAATCGGCCATCGTACCGTCGCCGTCATCGCCATCATGGCCGCCGTGGCAGGCTTTGCGGACGGGCCCGCGCGGGCGGCGGATGTGCCGGCGGCAGCGCCGGCAACCGGCGCGCCCGAAAGCCTCGTCCCGGCCAGCGCCTTCTTCATCGGCGCGGGCGGCGCCCTCAATGCGACGCGCTTCACCGACCAGAACCTGTATGCGCAGGGGGTCTCCACCATTTCGCAGAACGGCGTACCCATCGGCGCGGGCTATGCCGGCGGCAATGTCGATCCCGGATTCGACACCGAGTACAGCGTCTCGGCAGCGGCCCAGCTGGGTTACTTCCAGCATTTCCAGGCCTCGGACTGGCTCTGGGGTGTCAAACTCACCTATAATTACCTCGGTACGGAAGCCGAGACCGGCCCGATCGCCGTGCCGCAATCCGGCGCGTTTACCGGCCCTTCCTCGGCCAGCTTCACCGGAAACGTGGTTGGTGGCTCCTATTCCAGCCGCGTCGACAACCAGTTCTCGCTGGTGCCGTTCATCGGCCGGTCATTCGAGAAGGGCTTCATCTATCTGGGCGCGGGCCCGACGCTGTCGCGCGTGCAATACGACTTCAACAATGTCGTCGGCTTCGCCGACATCAATGGCGTTCACTACGATATTACCGGAGCCCCGAGCGATTTCTCCAGCAAGGACTGGGTTGTGGGCGGCGAGGTGATCGTGGGCGCCACCTACTTCCTGTCGCAGAACTGGTTCCTCGACCTGAGCTACAGCTACACCGTGACCGGCAACATCAGTAAGGGCTATTCCGGCCCATTCTCGACCACCGCGCGCGGCGGATTCGAAGATGTCGGCATCCTGAGCGGCAACTTCTCCGGCGCCTCCAGTACGCAATCGATCATGGTGTCGATCAACCGCGCGTTCTGAGGTCGCTACGGCGCAGGCTTGCCCGGTATCGGTGCCGGTACCGGGCGGTCGAACGGGTTGTTCTCGCGCTGCACCGGGTTGGCGTCGGCATTGGGCACGTTGAGCCGGCGCTGCTCATTGGTCCAGTAGGATGGGCCTTCCATCAGGTTCTGGCTGTTGGGCCGAACCGTGTTCTGGCGCTTGGGTATCTCGACCTTCGGCATTTTCGGCTGCATGGGCTTGGGCGGCGATATCTGCGCCGAGGCGCCTGCCACCGTGAGCACGACGGCGCCGATCGCCCCGACAATCCTGTACATCACGTGATTCCTGACCTGTCCGGCCAGATATAGGGCGCCGCGCGGCCAAAGCGAGGCCCGTCAGGCCGCCGCCGACGCGCCGACGGCGAAGCGCTGGCGATATTCGCCCGGCGTCAGGCCGATGAGGCGCTGGAACAGCCGGCGGAAGGCGGCGGGGTCCTCGTAGCCGACACTCCAGGCGATCTGGTCCACGGTGCGACGGGTGAATTCCAGCAATTCGCGCGCCTTGCCCACCCGCACATGCTGGGCATATTCGGTGGGTTTCAGCCCCGTGGCGGCCTTGAAGCGGCGCAGGAAGGTGCGCTCCTCCAGCCCGGCCTGCTGCGCCATGTCCGCCACGCCGACATCGCGCGCGCCCTTCGCCTGAAGCCAGTGCTGCACCTTCAGGATCGCCTCGTCGCCATGGGTGAGGCGTGGGGCAAAGCTGGAATAGTGGCGCTGCTCACGCCCTGCCGGATCGACCAGCAGGAAGCGGCCGGTCTCCAGCATGATCGAGGGGCCGTACAGCCGGTCGACGAGCCGCATGCCGAGATCGGTCCAGGCCATCAGCCCGCCGGCGGTGATGATGTCACCGTCCTCGACCACGATCTTGTCCGGGTCGAGCTTCACATCGGGAAAGCGCGCGCGGAAGGCGTCGGCGAACATCCAGTGCGTGGTCGCCGGGCGGCCGGACAACAGGCCGGTCGCAGCCAGCAGGAAGGCGCCGCCGCAATTGGAGGCGAGGGTCGCGCCGCGCGCGTGATGCGCCAACAGCCAGCGCGCATAGGGCGCGGCCTCGTCAGCCTCGACCACGGCGGCGAGGCGGCCGGGCACGATCAGGATGTCCGGCTCTCCCGCGCGGCCGGGATGGGTGTCGAAACCGCGCACGAAGCCGCCGCCCTCCGCCGGCACCCAGTGGCTGACCCGCAGCCCCGGCCCGCCGTGCCCGGCCGAGAAGCCGGCGGCGATGGCGAGCAGGTCGCTCATGCCGTGGACCATCGCCATCTGGCAGCCGGAGTAGAGCAGCAGGCCGATTTCGGCCCTCAGCGGCGGCGTCTGCACACCCATGTCGGTCCCTCTGTCAGTTTTGGCTCGGCATTTGTCGAAAGCGCCAATCCCGATGATCCGTCAGCGCGGGTAAACCTTCAACCATGGAACGAGGGGTTTCGGACACATCAAACCAAACCACTGAGGGACTTACGAAAATGAGCACGATCACCACCAAGGACGGCACCCGCATCTACTACAAGGACTGGGGTTCGAAGGACGCGCAGCCCATCGTGTTCTCCCATGGCTGGCCGCTGAGCGCGGACGCCTGGGACGCGCAGATGGTGTTCTTCGCCGGCAAGGGGTTCCGCGTCATCGCCCATGACCGCCGCAGCCATGGCCGCTCGGATCAGGTCTGGGACAACAACAACATGGACCAGTATGCCGACG
Organism: Ancylobacter sp. G4_0304; assembly: GCF_047501495.1. NCBI lineage: Bacteria > Pseudomonadati > Pseudomonadota > Alphaproteobacteria > Hyphomicrobiales > Xanthobacteraceae > Ancylobacter > Ancylobacter sp. G4_0304. The sequence continues at coordinate 88,828 of NZ_JAZDRM010000009.1, forward strand.
ACCTCGCCGAGCTGATCGAGGCGCTGGACCTCAAGGAGGCCATCCTGGTCGGCCACTCCACCGGCGGCGGCGAGGTGACCCGCTATGTCGGCCGCCACGGCACGGGCCGGGTTGCGAAGGTAGCGCTGATCGGCGCGGTGCCGCCGCTGATGCTCAAGACCGAGGCCAATCCCGGCGGCCTGCCGCTGAGCGTGTTCGACGGCATCCGTAAGGGCACCTACGACAACCGCTCGCAGTTCTTCAAGGATCTGGTCGTGCCGTTCTACAGCTACAACCGCGAGGGCAAGGTGCTCTCGGAAGGCATCCGCGACAGCTTCTGGGCGCAGGGCATGATGGGCGGCCTCAAGGGCCAGCTCGACAGCATCCGCGCCTTCTCGGAGAGCGACTTCCACGAGGACCTCAAGCGCTTCGACAAGCCGACGCTGGTGCTGCATGGCGACGACGACCAGATCGTCCCGATCGGCGCCTCGGCCCTGTCGACGGTGAAGATCGTCCCCCATGCCGTGCTCAAGGTCTATGAGGGCGCGGACCATGGCCTGACGCAGACCCATCAGGACCGCTTCAACGACGATCTTCTGGCCTTCATCACGGCCTGAACTGCGGGTGAATAAGGTGGGACAAGAGGGCGGAGCGGAACGAGGCGCTCCGCCCGCCATCGCGTTCTCGGGCCGTCGCCCGGTTCAGCGCGCCGAGGCCTGCCAGGCCCGCGCCGCCGCCAGACAGGCGAGGGCGACGGCGGAGGCGCCGATGCCGACCGCGATGATGCCCGCTGGCGTGACGCGGGCGCTGCACCGGACCGAGATCCAATTCCCCACCTGCAGCTCGTACACCGCCTTCATCTCCTCGGGATGCGAGGCCATCGGCTCGACCGCGTCTCCCCTGGCCGTCACGGCGTTTGGCATGCGTGTCCCCTGTAGCGCCGGCGGGCAGGAGGGGCGCCTCACCCCGGCATCCATGCGCCCGGCACGCCATGGAAGGCGCGATCTTACGCGCCAATCGGTGCGAGCTACCAGACAGGCGCGCCTCCCGCCCTTGGTCGGGTAGGCGGGTGGGGTCGCGATGGGCTACAAGCCTCGCGAGGCTCGCCCCCCCAATCCGCGACGGCCGGGCCCCCTTCGGAGAGTGCCGCCCATGACCCTCATCAATGTCGAGGACGCCCGACGGGCCGCGCGCCGGCGCCTGCCGCGCATCTTCTTCGACTATCTCGATGGCGGCGCGTTCGGCGAGGAGACCATGGCCGCGAACCGCGCGGATTTTTCGCGCTGGACGCTGCGCCAGCGCGTGCTGGTCGACTGCGCGAGGCGGGACCTGTCGACCGACTTCCTTGGACGGCGCCATGCCGTGCCGTTCATGCTCGGCCCGGTCGGCTTTCTCGGGCTCTATGCCGGCCATGGCGAGGTGCAGGCGGCGAAGGCGGCGCATGAGGCAGGCACCGCGCTGTGCCTCTCCACCTTTTCCATCGCCTCGATCGGCGAATTGCGGGAAAAGACCACGGGCCCGCTCGATTTCCAACTCTATGTGCTGAACGATCGCGGCCTGAGTGAGGAGATCATTGCGCAGGCGCAGGCGGCGGGGGTGGAGAACCTCTACCTCACCGTCGACACCGCCATCACCTCGGTGCGCGAGCGCGACGTGCGCAACGGCTTCCGCTCGCTCACCAGAGTGGGACCGGGCCTGCTGGCGAAGCTCGCCTTGCATCCGCGCTGGTGCCTCGACATGAGCCGCGCCGGCACGCCGCGCGTCGGCGCGATCGCCCATCGCCCGGAGTTCGGCACCGGCCTTCTGGAGCAGGCCAGCCATTTGTCGCGCGGCATCGACAAGTCTCTGTCCTGGCGCGATGTGGAATGGCTGCGCGCGCGCTGGCCGGGCCGGCTGGTGATCAAGGGCCTGCTCGATCCCGAGGACGCGCGCCGCGCCAAGGCGGCCGGGGCGGACGCCATCGTGGTCTCGAACCATGGCGGGCGCCAGCTCGACGGCACGTCCTCCACCATCGCCGCTCTGCCGGCCATCGTCGACGCGCTGGAAGGCGGGACGGAGATTCTGGTGGATGGCGGCTTCCGGCGCGGGGCGGACATCGTGAAGGCGCTTGCGCTCGGCGCCTCGGGCGTGCTGCTTGGCCGTGCCTATGTCTATGGCCTCGGCGCCGCCGGCGGGGCAGGGGTCAAGCGGGTGATCGCCCATCTGACCGAGGAAATCGACATCACGCTGGCGCTGATGGGGCTGACCTCGGTGGCCGAGCTGAAAAATGTCGGCCGTGAGGCACTGCGCCCGCTGTAGGCAAGCACCAGCGCGAAATTGCCCGATGCGGCCATACTTTACCCTTCATTCACCACGTTGACGCCGACGCCGCATTTTCGCCCCACTCAGACAGCCTTCTGTGGCATAAGGAGTGGGATCGGGGGGTGTTTGCACCCGTCGGTGTCGATGCAGTTGCGTGCGAGCCGTGAAAAGGCGCCGGGTACAGGCGCCGGGACGGGGTAGGGCGCATAGCAAACGGTCGGGGTGCATGACGACGTATCGAGCTCTCATACGAGCTGCCGGCCAGTTGCCGGCTCAGGTGACGGTTGGCCGTGTTGGCCGCGTTGCCGCCCTGCTGGGTATCGGCCTGCTGGCCGCCAATTGCACCGGCGAAAACAAGCTCACCAGCAAGATCGATCCGAAATACGGCGTTTCCGCCAGCCCGCGCGTGGTGGCCTTCGGCCAGCCGGTTCCCAAGGGCGGCGGTGCCTACCGCGTCGGCAAGCCCTACAAGGTCGCCGGCAAGACCTATGTGCCCAAGGAAATGAACAAGGGCGAGAAGTTCGAAGGCCTCGCTTCCTGGTATGGCGACGACTTCCATGGCCGCCTGACCGCCAATGGCGAAGTGTTCGACATGCACTCGATCGCCGCCGCGCATCCCACCCTGCCGATGCCGAGCTATGTCCGCGTGACCAACAAGGACAATGGCCGCTCCATGGTGGTGCGCGTGAACGATCGCGGCCCCTATCACGGCAACCGCGTGATCGACGTCTCCCAGCGCGCGGCGGACATGCTCGGCTTCAAGGGCCGCGGCACGGCGCGCGTGAAGGTCGAGTATATCGGCCCGGCCCGCCTCGAAGGTTCCGACGACGTTCAGCTCGCGGCGACGCTGCGCACCAACACCCCGGCGCCGGAGCCGACCGTGATGGTGGCCTCCGCCTCCTCGTCCACGCTGATGGTCGCCTCCGCCGGTTCGGTCACCGCCGTGCGGGCCAGCCGCACCACCGTGATCGCCGCCGCCAACGTGCCGCTGCCGCCGAGCCGTCCGTTCGACCTCGGCGAGGGGGTGGAAGAGACCGTCGCGGCCGCCGAACCGATGGCTCCGGTCTATGTCGCGCCGAAGACCAAGCCGGTCGCGGTCGCCAGCGCCCCGGCGCCGCGCCCTGTGATCAACCCGGCTGCCGCGCCGCGCCCGGTTCAGGCCGCCGCGCTCGCGCAGCCGCGCATCGCCCGGCAGAACATCGCGCCGGTCGAGCCGCCGCCGCCGGTGATCGCCTCGGCGCCGGAAGCCAATGGCTGGATGGTCGGCGCCCAGCCCGCCATGGGCTATGCCGCCACCGGCGCGCTGACGCCCGTCGGCACCGGCCGCGGGCTGTACTGAGCGGCAGAGCGGCCAGCCGGGCGGGCCACGCCCGGCAATTAAGCATCAAACGTCTGCCGCATTGCAGCAGCCGGTGCCGGCTGATAATCCTTGCGCCATGCTGAAGACGGCCTGCACAGCGCTGCGGCGAACGGCACGAGGCGGAATGATGCGGATTTTCATGGGGCTGGTGCTGGCTTTGCTCGCCATTCCCGGCGCAGCTCAGGCGCAGCAGGCCCCGACCATTGCCTCGCCGCAAGCCATCCTGCTGGATTATGACAGCGGCACCGTGCTGTTCGAGCGCAGCGCCGATACCCAGAACTTCCCCGGCTCGCTCGCCAAGCTGATGTCGATGGCCGTGGTGTTCCGCGAGATCACCGAGGGCCGGCTTTCCCCCGACACCGAGTTTCAGGTGAGCGAATATGCCTGGCGGCGGGGCGGGGCGCCCTCCGGCGGGGCCACCATGTTCGCGGCGCTGAAAAGCTCGATCAAGGTAAGCGACCTCATTCGCGGCGCGATCATTCCCAATGGCAATGACGCGACCATCATCCTCGCCGAGGGCATCGCCGGCAATGAGCTGGGCTTCGCGACGATGATGAACAATGAGGCCAAGCGGCTCGGCCTCGACAATTCGCGCTTCACCAATACCAACGGTCTGTCCGACCCGGACCAGAAGACCTCGGCGCGCGACCTCGCCACGCTGGCGGCGCACATCATCCGCACCTATCCGGACTACTACAAGGTCTATAGCGAGCCGGACTTCCTGTGGAGCAAGATCCGGCAGAACAACCGCAACCCGCTGCTCGGCATGAGTCTGGGTGCCGACGGATTCCAGACCGGCTATCTCAAGGAGGCCGGCTTCAACCTGGTCGGCTCCGCCGTGCAGGGCGACCAGCGGCTCATCGTGGTGATCATGGGCGCCAAGACCGACAAGGAACGCGCCGAGGACTCCCGCAAGCTGCTGGAATGGGGCTTCCGCTCCTTCGAGTCCCGCGTACTGTTCGAGAAGGGGCAGGAGGTCGGCGAGGCCGCGCTCTATGGCGGCAATCGCGGCGGCGCGCCGCTGACCGGGGTCGACACCATACGCATCCTGGTGCCGCGCACGGGCGACCAGCGCATCACCGCCCGCATCCAGTATGAGGGCCCGGTGATGGCGCCGGTGGAGAAGGGCACGGAACTCGCGCGGCTGCGGGTGTTCCGCGGCGACCAGGTGGCGCTGGACGTGCCACTGGTGGCGTCGCAATCCGTGGCGGAAGGGCCGCTGTGGCGCCGCGCCATGGACGGGGCCTATGAGCTTGTCGTCGGCCTGCTGCGTCAGGGCTACAACAAGCTGACTACGGTCAAGCTGACGGGCTGAGCCATGGCCACCACCACGCGGCGTTTCAGCAGCAAGCCCGCCGCCTCCGCGACCGAGCGCACGGTGCGGCGCGGGCGCTTCGTCACCTTCGAGGGAGGCGAGGGCGCCGGCAAGTCGACGCAGGTGCGCCTGCTGAGCGAGCGGCTGCGCCAGATCGGCATTCACGCCAATACCACGCGCGAGCCCGGCGGCTCGCCGGGGGCGGAAATCATGCGCCATGTCGTGCTCTCCGGCGCCGCCAAGCCGCTCGGCCCCTTCGCGGAAGCCGCGCTGTTCGCCGCCGCGCGGGCCGATCATCTCGACGTCACCATCCGCCCGACGCTGGAGAGCGGAAGCTGGGTGATCTGCGACCGCTTCGCCGATTCCACCCGCGCCTATCAGGGCGTGCTGGGCGATCTCGACCCGCGCCTGATCGCGGCGCTGGAGGCGGTGACGGTCGGCGACACACGGCCGGACCTGACCCTCATCCTCGACCTGCCGGCCGCCGAGGGCCTCGCCCGCGCCGCCGCGCGCTCCGGCAGCAATGCCGACCGCTTCGAGAGCGAGGATCTGAATTTTCACCTGCGCCTGCGCGAGGCGTTTCGCGACATCGCGACCCGCGAACCGGCGCGCTGCGTGCTGGTCGACGCCTCCGGCACGCCGGAACAGGTGGCCGAGGCGGTGTGGCAGGTGGTGAGCGCGCGGCTCGGCGACTATCTGCCCAAGCGCCCCGGCCCGGCGCCCGCGCCGCAGCGCGTCGTCGCGCGGCGGGCATGAGAACGGCATGAGCGATAACCTCCCGGAAGCCGATCGCTTCGGCACCGCCCCGAGCCCGCGCGAGCGCCATGTGCTGTTCGGCCATGGTGAGGCGGAAGCCATGGTGCGCGAGGCCTGGGACGCCGGACGCCTGCCCCACGCGCTGCTGGTCGGCGGTCTGGAGGGCGTCGGCAAGGCGACCTTTGCCTATCGCGTGGCGCGCTTCGTGCTCTCCGGTGGCGCGGCGCCCGAGGGCTCGATCGCGGTCGATCCTACCCATTCCGCCGCGCGGCAGGTCGATGCGCTCTCGCACCCCGATCTTCTGGTGCTGCGCCGCACGCCGAACGACAGCGGCAAGCTGCCCTCGATGATCCCGGCCGAACAGGTCCGCAAGGTGCGCTCCTTCTTCGGCTCCACGGCGGCGCTGGGCGGCTGGCGGGTGTGCATCGTCGACACGCTGGACGAGATGAACGCGCAAGGAGCGAACGCGCTGCTGAAGACGCTGGAAGAGCCGCCGTCGCGCGCGCTGTTCCTGCTGGTGAGCCACGCGCCGGGCCGGCTGCTGCCGACCATCCGCTCGCGCTGCCGCGCCGTACCGCTGCGCCCGCTCGCCACTGGGGATGTCGTCCCCGCGCTGGAAAGCCTCACAGGCGCGATGACCGACCTCGACGCCGCGCGCTTCACCGAGGCGGCGGAGGCGAGCGAGGGCAGCGTGCGCGAGGCGCTGGCGCTGCTGACGGGCGACGGGCTTGCCGTGCGCAAGGCGACGCACGACCTGCTCGACCGCCTGCCAGATGTCGACCGCAAGGGCCTGCACGCGCTCGGCGAAAAGCTGCAGGGCGACCGGGGAGGGGCGCTCGACAGCTTCGTCGCAACCATCGAGAACTGGATATCCGACCACGCCACCGGGCGGCGGCAAAGCGCCTCGCTTCGCCTTGCACGCCTGCCGGAGGTGTGGGAGAAGGTTCGCCGCGCGGCGATCGACGCGGATACCTACAATCTCGACCGCAAGACGCTCGTCTTCAGGATTTTCGCGTCGCTTGACGAGGCCGTGCGGCGCTAACCGCACCCGCCTCGCGGCGCCGGCCCTGACGGCACCCGGTCGCGGCGCTGACAGCTCAGGAAGTTCTCGCGTGAAACCCGCCTACTACATCACCACCGCCATCGACTACCCGAACGGCTTTCCTCATATCGGCCACGCCTATGAGAAGATCGCCTCCGACGCGCTCGCGCGCTTCAAGAAGCTGGACGGCTATGACGTCTACTTCCTGACCGGCACCGACGAGCACGGGCTGAAGATGGCGCAGACGGCGGAAAAGCAGGGGCTGACGCCGTTCGAATGGGCGACGAAGAACGCCACGCGCTTCAAGGAGATGGATGCGCTGCTGGGCGTCGACTACGACCGCTTCATCCGCACCACCGACGAGGACCACATCGTCTCGTCGCAGGCGATCTGGGAGAAGATGGTCGCCAAGGGCGACATTTATCTCGGCGCCTATTCCGGCTGGTATTCGGTCCGCGACGAAGCCTACTACGCCGAGGATGAGACCACGCTGAACGCCGATGGCGTGCGTCTCGGCCCGCAGGGCACGCCGGTGGAATGGACCGAGGAGAAGAGCTATTTCTTCCGCCTCTCGGCCTATCAGGACACGCTGCTCGCCTATTACGACGCGCACCCGGATTTCATCCGGCCCGACGTACGGCGCAACGAGGTGACCAGCTTCGTGAAAAGCGGGCTGCAGGACCTCTCGATCAGCCGCACCACCTTCAGCTGGGGCATTCCGGTGCCCGGCGACGAGGCGCATGTGATGTATGTCTGGGTCGACGCCCTGACCAATTACATCACCGGCGTGGGCTATCCCGACACCGAGGGCGCATCGTTCAAGCGGTTCTGGCCGGCGGACCTGCACGTCATCGGCAAGGACATCATCCGCTTCCACGCGGTGTACTGGCCGGCCTTCCTGCTCTCCGCCGGCCTTGAGCCGCCGAAGACCGTGTTCGCCCATGGCTTCATCCATAATCGCGGGGAGAAGATGTCGAAGTCGGTCGGCAATGTGATCGACCCGTTCGACCTCGCAAAAGCCTATGGCGTCGACGCGCTGCGCTATTTCCTGCTGCGCGAGATTCCGTTCGGACAGGACGGCTCCTACAGCCACGAGGCCATCGTCGCGCGCACCAATGCTGACCTTGCCAACGACCTCGGCAATCTCGCCCAGCGCTCGCTGTCGATGATCGCCAAGAACCTTGGCGGCACGCTTCCCGCGCCCGGCCCGCTCTCGGCGGACGACGCGGCGATTCTCAGCGCCGCCGACGCCATGGGCGCCAAGGTGCGCGAGGCGATGGAGGGCCAGCAGATTCACAACGCGCTGGCCGCGATCTGGGCCGTGGTGGCGGACGCCAACCGCTATTTCGCCGCTTCCGCGCCGTGGGAACTGCGCAAGAGCGACCCGGAGCGCTTCGGCACGGTGCTGTGGACCACGGCCGAGGTGATCCGCCAGGTCGCGGTGCTGGCGCAGCCCTTCGTGCCGGTGAGCGCGGGCAAGCTGCTCGACTTGATCGCCGTGCCGGCCGACGCCCGCGACTTCGCCACGCTCGGCGAGGCCGGGCGGCTGAAGGGTGGCACCGTGCTACCCGCGCCGGCGCCGGTGTTCCCGCGCTATGTCGAGCCCGAGGCGGCCGGCGCATGATCGTCGACAGCCATTGCCATCTCGATTTCCCGGACTTTGCCGCCGAGCTCGACGCCGTGGTCGCGCGGGCGAGGGCGGCCGGGGTGGGGCGCCTGGTCACCATCGGCACCCGCATCCGCCGCGCCGGGCAGGTCAAGGCGATCGCCGAGCGCTATGACGACGTGTTCTGCTCGGTCGGCACGCACCCGCACAATGCCGGCGAGGAAGTCGACGTGACGCTGGACGAACTGCTGCGCGAAGCCGACCATCCCAAGGTGGTGGCGATCGGCGAGGCGGGGCTCGACTATCATTACGATACCGCGCCACGCGAGGCGCAGGCCGCCGGCTTCCGCCTGCACATCGCCGCCGCGCGGCAGACCCAGCTGCCGCTGGTGATCCACGCCCGCGACGCAGACGAGGACACCGCCGCGATCCTGGAGGAAGAGAGCGCCAAGGGCGCCTTTCCCTTCGTGCTGCACTGCTTCACCGCCGGGCCCGATCTTGCCCGCCGCGCCGTCGCGCTGGGCGGCTATGTGTCGTTCTCCGGCATATTGACCTTCAAGACCGGTGCGCCGCTGCGCGAGATCGCGGCCTCTCTGCCGGAGGACCGGCTGCTGGTGGAGACCGACGCGCCGTATCTCGCGCCGAATCCCTGGCGGGGAAAGCGCAACGAGCCTTCCTATGTGGTGGAGACCGCCCGTATATTGGGCGAGACACGCGGTCTGTCGCGCGAGGACATCGCCGCGGTGACCACGCGCAATTTCTTCCGCCTGTTCTCCAAGGCCAGCTGACACAGGACGCATATCCGGCATGGCTTTCCACTTCACCATTCTCGGCTGCGGCTCCTCGGGCGGGGTGCCGCGAGTCGGGCAGGGGTGGGGGGCCTGCGACCCCACGGAACCGAAGAACCGCCGCCGCCGCTGCTCGATGCTGGCCGAGCGCTACGCGGAAGGCGAGGGGCGCCCTACCCGTGTTCTGATCGACACCTCGCCGGATCTGCGCGAACAGTTGCTCGACGCGCATGTCGACCGGCTCGACGCGGTGCTGTTCACCCACGAGCACGCCGACCACACCCACGGCATCGACGATCTGCGCCCGCTGACCATCCAGCACCGGCGGCGCATCGACGTGCATGTCGACGCCGAGACCTCGGCCGTGCTGCACCAGCGCTTCGGCTACTGCTTCGAGACGCCGCCGGGCAGCGACTATCCGCCGATCCTGACCGAGCACCGCTTCGCCGACGGCGACGCGATCCGCATTCCCGGACCCGGCGGCACGCTGGAGGCGCTGGCGTTCCGGCAGTTCCACGGCAACATCTCGTCCTATGGCTTCCGCATCGGCGGGCTGGCCTATTCCAGCGACCTGCACGACCTGCCGCCGTCGAGCCTGCCTTATCTGGAAGACCTCGATGTCTGGGTGATCGACGCGCTGCGCTACACGCCGCACCCGACGCATTTCTCGCTGAGCGAGGCGCTGGGCTGGATCGAGCGCATGAAGCCGCGCCGGGCCGTCCTGACCAATCTGCACACCGATCTGGACTACCAGACGCTGCGGCGCGAATTGCCGGCGCATGTCATCCCGGCCTATGACGGCCTGAAAATCGAGACCTGACAGCAGGTTGCCGCCAATTTCGTAAGCAGCACCCATGTCGTCATATCCGTTTGTTTTCCATAATATGTCTTCTGCGAATCGTATCTGGCGCAGAAACCAGCCGGTGGAGATGCCGTCTTGAAGCCCTCTCGCGATATTGGCCGGCTCCTTGAAATCATGGCCGCGCTGCGCACGCCGGAGACCGGCTGCCCGTGGGACCTGGAACAGGACTTCGCCTCCATCGCGCCCTACACCATCGAGGAGGCCTATGAGGTGGCCGATGCCATCGCGCGCGGCGACCTCGACGATCTGTGCGACGAGCTGGGCGACCTGCTGCTTCAGGTGGTGTTTCACGCGAGGATGGCGCAGGAGCGCGGCGCCTTCGATTTCGGCGACGTGGTAACGGCCGTGACCGCCAAGATGATACGCCGCCATCCTCACGTCTTCGGCGAGGCGCGCGGGCGCGGTGTCGCGGCGGTGAATGCGGCGTGGGAAGAGATCAAGGCGGACGAGAAACGGCTGAAGGCCGAGCGGCGGGCGGCACGGGGACTGCCGGGCGAGGCGAAGGCGCGCACGCTGGATGGGGTGGCGGTGGGGGCGCCTGCCCTCACCCGCGCGGTGAAGCTGCAGGCCAAGGCGGCGCGGGTCGGCTTCGACTGGCCGGACACGGTTCAGGTGATCGACAAGATCCGCGAGGAGATCGCCGAGGTCGAGGCCGAGATCGCCAGCGGCGACCGCGCGGCGGCGGCGGGCGAGATCGGCGATTTGATGTTCGCGCTCGCCAATCTGGCGCGCCATCTCGGCGTCGATCCGGAGGCGGCGCTGCGCGGCACCAACGAGAAGTTCACCCGCCGCTTCGCCCATATCGAGGAGGCGCTGGAGGCGCAGGGCCGTGCCCCGCAGGACGCCAGCCTCGACGAGATGGAAGCGCTCTGGCAGCAGGCCAAGGGGCGGGAATAGGACGGCGAAAGCCTCTGCTTGGCAGAGGATCGGGCAGGGGCGCCCTGCCCTGCGCGCCGCGTTCGCCGGCACCGGGACTGTTTCACGGAATGCCGTTCGGTTTGACGGACGACGCGGCGGCAATTTGGCAAGGCATTGGCCCGACAGCATAAATCACGGAATCTTGCCGTCTTGTTACGAGGGGGCGCGGATGAAGCGGTGCTGTGGCGCACGATCGTTTGCAGGGTGACGCAGTTTTCATTGCGCGATCCCGGAGGGTGTCGCGCGGCCGTCCGGGAGGTTGGATGAAGGCGAAGGGGTGGGCCGCGTGGAGCAGGGTGCGATGGCAGCCGGCCGGCGTGCTCCGAGTCCGGCCCTTGGGCCGGCACACCTCAGCATGACGGAGCGGGGCTTCCCGGCTCCGAAGGCCGTTCATACTGACTCGCGGGCGCCAATGCGTTTCGACGGATGCGCCGGAACGAAGACCCCGTTCAGTGCGCGGGAGGGGTCTTCGACCGGCGCGCGCCGAATCGACGCTCGATGTGCTCGGCGCGCTCGGGCGGCACGCGCACCGCGAGATTGACCCGCCCATCAACGGCGTCGCGGCGCTCCAGAACCTCGGTGTTGCGGTAGAGCCAGCTCAGGCCCTCGCCGTCGGAGGGGTCGAGGTCGAGGGTGAGCGTGACGCGCTCGCGGGCGAGGCGCTCGCGGATGGCGTCGCGCAGGGTGTCGAGCCCCTCCCCGGTCAGCGCCGAAACCGGGATCGGGCGCGCGTCGCCGGTGCGGCGCTCCGCGGTGTTGAAGATGCGGGTGCGACCGTCCTCGTCCATCAGGTCGATCTTGTTCCACACCTCGATCAGGCGGTGGTCATCGGTCGGGTCAATGTCGAGATCGGCTAGCACGCGTTCGACGTCCTGAGCCTGCGCCTCGGCGTCCTCATGGGCCATGTCGCGGACATGGAGGATGAGATCGGCCTCGATCACCTCTTCCAGCGTGGCGCGGAAGGCGGCGACAAGCTGGGTCGGCAGGTCGGAGATGAAGCCGACCGTATCGGACAGGATCACGCGCTCGCCGCTGCCGAGCTCGATGGCGCGCAGCGTCGGGTCGAGCGTGGCGAACAGCAAGTCTTTGGCCATCACGTCGGCGCGGGTCAGCCGGTTGAACAGCGTCGACTTGCCGGCATTGGTGTAGCCAACCAGCGCCACGACCGGATAGGGCACCTTCTTGCGGCTGGCGCGGTGCAGGGCGCGGGTGCGCTTCACCTGCTCCAGCTCGCGCTCGATCTTGGTGATGCGCTCGCCGATGATGCGCCGGTCGGCCTCGATCTGTGTCTCGCCCGGGCCGCCGAGAAAGCCGAAGCCGCCGCGCTGGCGCTCCAGATGGGTCCAGGAGCGCACCAGGCGGCTTTTCTGGTAGTTCAGGTGGGCAAGCTCCACCTGAAGCACGCCTTCCTTGGTGCGCGCCCGCTGGCCGAAGATTTCGAGGATCAGCGCCGTGCGGTCGATGACCTTGGCCGACCACGCCTTTTCAAGGTTGCGCTGCTGCACCGGGCTGAGCGGGGCGTCGACGAAGACGAGACCCGCCTCCTCCGCCTTCACGATACCGGCGATCTCATCGACCTTGCCGGTGCCGAGATAGGTGGCGGGGCGCACCTGCGACAGGCCGACCAGCGTGGCGGCGACGACATCGAGGTCGATCGCCATGGCGAGGCCAACCGCCTCGTCGAGCCGGGCCTCAGGTGAGCGCAGGCGTTCCTCGCCCTCGGCCGCCTTGCGGGTGAGGTGCGGGACGAGGACGACCACGCGCGTGGCGTCCCCTGCCCCTTCCAGGCTCGGCGGCAGTCCGGCGTCGGACGGTCCCCCGCCCGGCCGCCTGCGGCTCTTCAGTTCCAAGTCGCCCTACCGATCAGCTCTTCTCGGGCGTCTCGTCCGGCTCGAAAAGCTGAACGGGATGACCGGGCATGATGGTCGAAATGGCATGCTTGTAGACAAGCTGCGAATGGCCGTCCCGCCGCAGCAGGACGCAGAAATTGTCAAACCAGGTCACGACTCCCTGGAGTTTCACTCCGTTGACGAGGAAGATCGTGAGAGGTGTCTTGTTCTTGCGGACGTGGTTGAGAAAGGTGTCCTGGAGGTTCTGCGAACGTTCCGCGGCCATGGTTTTTTTGATCCGTTGTTTGTTGTTGGTACTTCGTCGGCGCGGTCGCTTTCATCGGCCGGCCGGGCCCCGTCCGGGGGCCCTAAGCGTCTGAAAACGTGCGGGGCAAGCATCGCACACCATGCTTATCGCGCAAGATGCTTTCGCGATACGCCACGGAAGCGCCTGTCAGCGTGCGATTTCCGCCACGGAATGGAACAGCGCGCGCAGCCGCGCCACCACCGGACCGGGCTTTCCCTCACCGATGGGCTGACCGTCGATTCGCACCACCGGCATGGCGATGGTGGTCGCCGAGGACAGGAATGCCTCGCGGGCGGCCAGCGCCTCGGCCACCGTGAAGGCGCGCTCCTCGATGCGGAGCTGGAGCTGCTCGGCCACCTCGAACATCACGGTCCGGGTGATGCCGCGCAGGATGCCGTGCTCGGCCGGGCGGGTCCGCAGCACGCCGTCCTTCGTGACGATCCAGGCATTGGTGGAGCCGCCTTCCGTCACATGGCCGTCGGCATCGACGAACCACGCCTCGCGCGCGCCAGCCGCGCGCGCGGCCTGCTTGGCCAGCACGTTCGGCAGCAGGCCGACGGTCTTGATGTCCACCCGGTCCCAGCGGTTCTCCGGCACGGTGATCACCGAGACACCCTCGGCCGCCAGCGCCTCGTTCTTCGCCGGGTCGACGCGGCGCGCGGTGACCACGATGGCGGGCGGCACTTCGGGCACCGGGAAATAGTGGTCGCGCCGGGCGACGCCGCGCGTGACCTGCAGATAGACGAAGCCGTCGCGCACCCGGTTGCGGCGAACGGTTTCGCGCAGCACCACGCCGAGCGCATGGAGCGGCATGGGCAGGCGGATGCGCAGTTCGCCCAGCGAGCGCACCAGCCGCTCCATGTGCCGGCGCTCATCCACCATGCGGCCGCCGCGCACCTCGCACACCTCGTAGACGCCGTCGCCGAACTGGTAGCCGCGATCTTCCACATGCACGCCGGCATCGGCATGCGGCACATAGAGCCCGTTCACATAGGCGACGCGCGACATGTTCCCTCATCCTCAATCCCGTCAGCGGCGCCACAGGGCGAAATTCACCAGCCCCAGCACCACGAGGATTTCCAGCCGGCCCAGAATCATCGTGACCGCGAGTATAAGCTGGGCATAGGCCGGCAGCGCGCCCCATTCGGGCCAGACCTGACCGCTGTCCCAGCCGGCGGCATAGACCGGCCCGGCATTGCTCAGCGCCGCCAGCGCCGCGACGAACGCCGCCTCGAAGCTCGGCATGACCGGGGCGAGCGCCACGGTCACGGTCACGACGGTGGTGCAGGCGACGCCGAAGCTGATCCAGATCGCCTTCATCATCTGCAGCGAGACGTTCTGCTGTCCGAGCCGTCGCGGGCGCACCGCATTGGGATGCACCAGCCGGTCAACCTCGCGTCGGCCCTGCAGGATCATCACGCCGACGCGGTAAATCTTGATGCCGCCGGAAGTGGAGAAGGTCGCGCCGCCGATGAACACGACGACCAGCACCAGCGTCAGCGGCAAAGCGGTGAAGGCGCCGGCATGCGGCTCGACGCCCATGGTGGTGACCAGCGCAATGGCAGTGAACAGCCCGTCCTCCAGCGCCAGCGGCAGCGAGCGCCCGCCGAGCGGGGTATTGAACCAGGTGGCGGCGGCGACGATGCCGAGCAGCAGCGCGACCGCCAGCACCGCCATGTTCTCCTGCTGGCCGAAGGCGAGGCGGAAGCGCCGTGTCAGCAGCAGCCGATGCCACAGCACGCTGGTGCCGCCCACCAGCATGAACACCATCATCACCAGCTTTACGGTGAAATGCCCGTAGGCGGCGATACCGTCGGCATCGGGCAGCAGCCCGCCGGTGGAGAGCGCCGCCCCGGCCAGGCCGAGCGCGTCGAACATGCGCACGCCGAGCGCGAACAGCAGCAGCGTGCACAGCACCGTGGCGCCGAAATACACCGGAAGCACCTGACGCACCGCGTCGTCCAGCGCCATCGCCTCGGTGGAGCCGGTGAGGCTGGCGCGGGCGGAACGGTCCGGCAGGCCGCCAATGCCGGCCGGCGCCAGCACCGCGACCACGCCGACCAGCGTCAGCAGGCCGCCGCTCCATTGCAGGGTGAGCAGCCAGGCGATGGTGGCACGCGGCACCTCGCCGAGATCGTGAATCTGGATCGCACCGGAGGTGGTGAACGCCGACACCGCCTCCATCCACGCCTGCAACGGGCCGAGCGTTGTGGTCGCCGCGATCGGAAAGGCGGCTATCACCGGCGTGCCGAGCCACAGCACCACCAGCAGCACATAGGACGAGCGGCGGTCGATGCGCGCGCGGCGGTTGCGCACGGCGAGGAACATCGCCCCGGCGCCGAACACTGTGAGCAGCGCGGTCAGCAGGTACACGCCGGCGCCCGGCTCGTGGCGCAGCACCGCGATAATCGCGGAGACCAGCAGGAAGCCGGCCATGACCGCGGCGACCAGCGCGCTGTGTCGGGCAACCGCGATCATGGCGCCGAAACTCTCACCGGTCCGCGCCTCTCAGAAGAATTCGAGGCTGACGCGGAACAGCTGCTCCACGCGCTTCACCCGGTCCGCCAGCGCGAACATCACCACCCGGTCGCGGGCCTGGATCACGGTATCGCCGCGCGGCAGCAGCACCCGGCCGCCGCGCACCACGGCGCCGATGCGCATGCCGTCGAACAGGTCGAGGCTCTTGAGCGGCTGGCCGACCAGCGGCGAGGTTTCCAGCGCCTCGGCCTCGATCACCTCCCCTGCCCCGTTCAGCAGCGAATGCACGCCGCGGATGCGACCCTTGCGGACATATTGCAGGATCTTCGAGACGGTGATCTGGCGCGGATTCACATAGGCGTCGATGCCCAGCCCGCGCGCGAAGGCCGGGTAGTTGGAATCGTTCAGCAGCGAGAGCATGCGCCGCGCGCCGAGCTCGCGCGACAGCAGGCAGGAGAGGATATTGACGCGGTCGTCATTGGTCACCGCGATCATGGTGTCGGCGTCGCCGACATTGGCCTCATCGAGGATCACCCGGTCGAGCGCGCTGCCGCGCAGCACCACGGTCTTGCCGAGCTGCTGCGCGATGGCCTCGGCGCGCTCGGGACTGTCCTCGATCAGCTTGACCCGCGCGCGCGGATTGCGCGCCTCCAGCTCGCGCGCGACATAGAGCCCGATATTGCCGCCGCCGCCGATGACAATGCGGTGGGCCGGCGGCTCGTCATGGCCGAAGATCGACAAGGTGCGCGTCACCTGATCGCTCTGCGCGACGAAATAGGCGAGATCGCCGGCGATCAGCTGGTCGCTGGAGCGCGGCACGAACACCTTGCCGTTGCGGTTCACCGCCACCACCACGGCCCTGAGGTCCGGGAACAGGTCGGTGAGCTGGCGCAGCGGGGTGTCGAGGACCGGGCACTCCTCCTCGCAGCGCACGCCGACCACCACCACCTCGCCATCGGCGAAGCTCACCGTGTCGACCGCGCCCGGCAGCGAGAGGCGGCGCAGCACCATCTCGCCGACCTCGATCTCCGGAGAGATGACGACATCGATCGGCAGGTGGTCGCGCGAGAACAGGTCACGCCAGTGGCCCTGGAGATAGCTCTGGGCGCGCACGCGAGCGATCTTGGTCGGCACGTCGAACAGGGCATGACCGACCTGGCAGGCGATCATGTTCACCTCGTCGTGCAGCGTCACGGCGATCAGCATGTCGGCCGCCTCAAGCCCGGCGCGGGCGAGCACATCCGGGTGCGAGCCGTGGCCCACGAAGCCGCGCACGTCGAGCGTGTCGGTCACCGCCTGGATGAGGCGCGGCGACGTGTCGATGATCGAGACGTCGTTCTGCTCGGCCGCCAGCCGCTCCGCAATGCCGAAGCCGACCTGACCCGCGCCGCAGATGACGACCTTCATGGCGATTTCCTATGCACGGTCTGCAACCACCCTGCCCCGCCCCGCCCTGAGTCAGGGGGACGCACAAGGTCTACACGAGTTGGGGCCGCACTCAACCGATGCCGAGCGCTTTCAGCTTGCGATGCAGGGCCGAGCGCTCCATCCCGACGAATTCGGCGGTGCGCGAGATGTTACCGCCGAAACGGCTGATCTGGGCCACCAGATATTCGCGCTCGAACACCTCGCGCGCGTCGCGCAGCGGCAGGCCCATCAGGTGCTCGCCGCCGCTGCCGTTCGGCAGGCTCGGCACCAGCGAGCCGACGTCGGGCGGCAGCATGTCGGCGGTCACCGCCGCATCCGCATCGCCGGTGGCGAGGATCAGCAGCCGCTCAATATTGTTGCGGAGCTGGCGGACATTGCCGGGCCAGTCATGGGACTGGAGCACAGCCAGCGCGTCGTCGGCGATGCGCCGGCGCGGCAGGCCGGTGCCCTGCGAAATCTGGTCGAGGAAGAACTCCACCAGCTCCGGCACGTCGTCGCGCCGCTCGGCGAGCGGGGGCACCCGGATCGGCACCACGCCGAGCCGGTGGTAGAGATCCTCGCGGAAGCGGCCCTCGACAATCTCGTTCTCAAGGTTGCGCGCGGTGGATGAGATGATGCGGACATCGACCGACACCCGCGTGGCCCCGCCCACGCGCAGGAAGTTCTGGTCCACCAGCACGCGCAGGATGCGGTTCTGGGTCTCGCGCGGCATGTCGGCCACTTCGTCGATGAACAGGGTGCCGCCATGGGCCTCCTCCAGCGCGCCGACCTGCCGGCCCTGCCCGCCCGTGCCCTCGACGCCGAACAGCTCGATCTCCATGCGCTCGGGCGTGATGGCGGCGGCGTTGATCACCACGAACGGCCCCTTGGCGCGGGCCGAGGCGGCGTGGAGCATGCGCGCCGTCAGCTCCTTGCCGGCGCCTGAGGGGCCGACGATCATGATGCGGCTGTTGGTGGGCGCGACGCGCTCGATGGTCTGGCGCAGCTGGTTCATCACCGAGGAGCGGCCGACGAGCTGCTGCGCCACGGGGGCACGCTGCTTGAGGTCGCGCACCTCGCGCTTGAGCCGCAGCGTTTCCAGCGCGCGGTTGGCGACGAGGATCAGGCGGTCGGAGTTGAACGGCTTCTCGATGAAGTCGTAGGCGCCCTGCTTGATGGCGGCGACGGCGGTCTCGATGGTGCCGTGGCCGGAGATCATCACCACCGGCAGCTCGGGATGGTTCTGGCGGATCACTTCGAGCAGCTGCAGCCCGTCGAGCTTGGAGCGCTCGATCCAGATGTCGAGGAAGATGAGATGCGGTCGGCGCGCTTCGATGGCGGCCAGCGCCTCGTCGCTGTCCTTGGCGGTGCGGGTGGCATAGCCCTCGTCTTCGAGGATACCGGCCACCAGCCCTCGAATGTCGGCCTCGTCGTCGACGATCAGAATATCGGTCGCCATGAGCCCATTCTCCCTTAGCCGGCAGCGGCGCCGGGCACGGCCGGTCCGCTGGTCTTGTTGTCGAGGTTGGGGGCAGCCCCGCCGCCGTCGCGCGCGAGGGTGAGGCGAATCCAGGCCCCCCGCCCCTCGGGCGCATCGTCGAGCTCGATGCCGCCGCCGTGTTCTTCCATGATCTTGCCGACGATGGCGAGGCCAAGGCCGGTGCCCTTCTCGCGCGTCGTCACATACGGCTCCAGCAGCCGCGCCCGGTTCTCGGTCGGCAGGCCCTTGCCGTTGTCGATGACGTCGATCGTTACCAGGGTGTCGGTCGCCTGCAGCGCGACCTTGATCCGGGGCGGATCGATCCGCTCCTCGGGCTCAATGCCTGCAAGGGCTTCGGTCGCGTTCTTCACAATATTGGTGAGCGCCTGCGAGATCAGCCGGCGGTCGAAACGCGCGATCACCGGGGTCTCGGGAAGGCTGAGGTCGATGGCGATGTCCGGGTTGCCGACCCGCATCAGGAACACCACCTGCCGCGCCGTCTCGCCGATATCCTGCGCCTCGGCCACGGGCTTGGGCATGCGAGCGAAGGAGGAGAACTCGTCCACCATGCGCCCGATATCGCCGACCTGCCGGATGATGGTCTCGGTGCACTGGTCGAACACCTCGCGGTCCTCGCCGATCACCTTGCCGTAGCGCCGGCGCAGGCGCTCGGCGGAAAGCTGGATCGGGGTGAGCGGGTTCTTGATCTCATGCGCGATGCGCCGGGCCACGTCGGCCCAGGCCGAGGAACGCTGCGCCACCACCAGCTCGGTGATGTCGTCGAGCGTCACCACCCAGCCGCGATCGGCCTCGCGCGAGCGCTCCGTGGTAAAGCGCGCCGCGATCACCCGGTCGCGGCCGTTGCGGGAGAGCGTGAGATTGGCCTGGACGGTGAGCTGGCTGGAGCCCATTGCCTCGGTGAGCAGCGCGTCGATTTCCGGGATCACCTCGCGCAGGCTCTTGCCCAGAACCTCGTCCTCGGTAACGCCGAGCAGCTTCTCGGCCGGGCGGTTGATGATCGAAATGCTGCCATGGGAATCGAGGCCGATGACGCCCGCGCCGACACCCGAGAGCACCGCCTCGGTGAAGCGGCGGCGGGTGTCGATCTGGTCGCGCGCCTGTACGAGGTCGTCGCGCTGGGTGCGCAGTTCCTGCGTCATCTTGTTGAAGGTCTCGGCAAGGCTCGACAGGTCGCCCTCGGCACGGTGGACCGGGACCTCGACATAAAGGTTGCCCGCCGCCACCAGATCGGCCGCGCCGATCAGCCGGCGGATCGGCGCCACCAGCCGGTTGGCGAAATGGATACCGAGCCACACCGCGCACAGCAGCACGGTGAGCGAGATGACCGCATAGAGCAGCGCGAACGCCACCTGCACGCCGATGCGCTGCTGTTCGAGATTGCGATAGTCGGCGACCGCGGCCTGCGTCTCCTTGAGATAGTCGATCACCTTGGGGTCGACCGGGCGGGCGACATAGAGGAACAGGTCGCCGAAATCCTTCAGCGGGATCACCGCACCGACGAAGTCGGCGTCGTTGGGCAGGTAGATCAGCGGCTGTTCCTCGGTCGCGTCCTGCACCGCGAGGTTCGAGGGCACGAGGAATTCGCGGCCGACCCGGATGGTGGCGCGGTCGACGATCGACAGGTCGCGCTGGATCACCATGGCGGCGGGCAGGCCGCGCGTCACCGCCAGCGCCGTCATCACCTGGCGGAAGCGGCTGCGGTCCTGGTCCCAGAGCGGGCGGATGCGCTGGAGATCGCGCGCCATGCCCATGATGTCGGCGCGGATCGAATAAGCATGCTCGCGCACATAGGTCTGCGCCACCGACACCGCGTTGTCGACGATGGCGCGGGTGCGCACCGAGAACCAGCGGTCAAGGCCGCGGTCCAGCGTGATCGAGGCCAGCAGGGCGACGAGGATCGCCGGCACCACGGCGACGATGCCGAACAGGCCGACGATGCGCACATGCAGCCGTGCCGCCGCCCTGCCCCGGCGCCGCGCCTTCACGATGCGCCAGACCTCGCGGCCGATGATGCCGAGCAGCACCAGCGACATGAAGCCGTTGAGGCACAGGACGATGACGACGATTTCCTGGGAGGGCACCAGCGGGGTGATGCCGATCAGGATGATGAAGCTCACCAGCGCGGTGAGCAGCGCCGCCAGCACGGCGAGCGGCGGCAGGCCCCATAGCGAAAAGCGGAAGCCCATGGCCCCGAAATCGAGCGCGTCGCCTTTCTCGGGGCCGTGGACGGGGGCTTCGCTCATTCATCACCACTGCGACGGGGAGTGAATCGCCCCGTCAGGAGTGATGCAGTGTAACGACACTGGTGCAAAAATGTGACAGAAACCGCGCATGCCCGACTTTATTCACCGGAAGCGCGGTCCCGTCATCGGCTCGTGCGGATTATCTGGATGTCGAGGTCCCTGATCTTCTTGCGGAGCGTGTTGCGGTTGAGGCCGAGCAGTTCGGCCGCCTTGATCTGGTTGCCACGCGTCGCCGCCAGCGCGGCCGAGAGCAGCGGATATTCCACATCCTTGAGGATGCGGTGATAGAGGCCGGGCGGGGGCAGATTGTCGCCGAACTCGCCGAAATAGGTGTTCATGTGCCGCTCGACCGAGGAGGACAGCGTCTCGTCCTGCCCGCCCTCCTCGGGCGAGGAATTGGCGATCGGCGTCGCCAGCTCCGCCTCGATGATCGAGGCGGTGATGATCTCCTGCGGGTAGAGCGCGGCGAGGCGGCGGATCAGGTTCTCCAGCTCGCGCACATTGCCCGGCCAGCGGTAGCGCTTGAGCCGGTCGAGCGCGGCGGCGTCGATCTGCTTGCGCGGCAGGCCCTCGCGCTCGGCCTGGAGGAAGAAATGGCGGGCAAGGTCCGGCACGTCCTCGGCACGCTCGCGCAGCGGCGGCAGGCGCAGCGGCACGACGTTGAGGCGGAAGAACAGGTCCTCGCGGAACAGGCCCTGCTGGATGAGGATCCGCAGGTCCTTGTTGGTGGCGGCAACGATGCGCACATCGGTCTTGATCGCGGTGCGCCCGCCAACCGTGGTGTATTCGCCCTGCTGGAGCACGCGCAGCAGCCTTGTCTGCGCCTCCATCGGCATGTCGCCGATCTCGTCGAGGAACAGCGTGCCGCCCTCGGCCTGCTCGAAGCGGCCGGCGGAACGGGCATTGGCGCCGGTGAACGCGCCCTTCTCATGGCCGAACAGCTCGGATTCGATCAGGTCGCGCGGGATCGCCGCCATGTTGATGGCGACGAACGGCCCGTTGCGGCGCTTGCCGTAATCGTGGAGCGCGCGCGCCACCAGCTCCTTGCCAGTGCCGCTTTCGCCCGCGATCATCACGGTGAGGTCGGTCTGCATCAGCCGGGCGAGGACGCGGTAGATGTCCTGCATCGCCGGCGAGCGGCCGACCAGCGGGATGTTGTCGGTCTCGTCGCCGCCGGA
The DNA here is from genome assembly GCF_047501495.1 of Ancylobacter sp. G4_0304. Lineage (NCBI taxonomy): Bacteria > Pseudomonadati > Pseudomonadota > Alphaproteobacteria > Hyphomicrobiales > Xanthobacteraceae > Ancylobacter > Ancylobacter sp. G4_0304. The sequence continues at coordinate 110,698 of NZ_JAZDRM010000009.1, forward strand.
GCGCAGGGCCGCTTCCGGCTTCTTCGGCTCGGACAGCGCGCGGCCGACGATGGCGATCAGCTCCTTCAGGTCGAAGGGCTTGGGCAGATATTCATAGGCGCCGCGCTCGGAGGCGCGGATCGCGGTCATGAAGGTGTTCTGCGCGCTCATCACGATGACCGGCAGGTCGGGGCGCACCTTCTTGATGCGCGGCAGCAGGTCGAAGGCGTTCTCGTCGGGCATCACCACATCGGTGATCACGAGGTCGCCGTCGCCCTGGCTGACCCAGCGCCACAGCGTGGCGGCATTGCCGCAGGAGCGCACTTCATATCCCGCGCGCGACAATGCCTGATTGAGCACCGTGCGGATGGCGGCGTCATCATCGGCTACAAGGATGCTTCCCGTCGGCATAGGCGCTCTCAACTCTTCTCGGTAGCGCGGCCACCGCGATACATGGGCATGAGGACACGGAACGTGGTGCGGCGCGGCTGGCTTTCGCACTCGATGATGCCGCCATGGTCGTTGACGATCTTGGCGACCAGCGCGAGACCGAGGCCGGTTCCGGTCGGCTTGGTGGTCACGAACGGGTCGAACAGATGCGGCATCAGGTCGTCGGGCACGCCCGGCCCGTTGTCGCGCACGCAGAATTCCAGCGGCAGGCTCACACGCGCCGGCCCGCCCGGCACCATCAGCCGGACGCCGGGACGGAAGGCGGTGGTGAGTTGGATCTCGCCGTCCGTCGAGTCGCCGATCGCCTCGGCAGCGTTCTTCACCAGATTGAGGAACACCTGCACGAGCTGGTCGCGATTGGCGAGCACCGGCGGCAGCGAGGGGTCGTATTCCTCGATGAAGCGGATGTGGCGGGCGAAGCCGGAAGAGGCCAGCGTGCGCACATGCTCCAGCACGGCATGGATGTTCACCGGCTCGCGCTCGATCGGCCGCTCGTCGGAGAACACCTCCATGCGGTCGACCAGCTTGACGATGCGGTCGGCCTCGTCGGTGATGAGACGGGTCAGCGAGCGGTCGTCGTCGCTGGCGTTCAGCTCAAGAAGCTGGGCGGCGCCGCGAATGCCGGAGAGCGGGTTCTTGATCTCGTGCGCCAGCATGGAGGCCAGCGCCGTGACCGAGCGCGCCGCGCCGCGATGGGTGAGCTGGCGATCCATCTTGTCGGCGATGGTGCGCTCCTGGAGCATGATCACCACATGGCCTTCCGCCTCGTTCAGCGGCGCGACATGGATGTCCACGATGCGCTCGCCGCCATTGCGCGGGGTGCCGAGGTCGACGCGATACTCGTTCACCGCCGAGCCGCGGGTGCGCACCTGATCGACCAGCGACAGCAGCGGCGAGCCGAAGGGCACGAATTCCTGCAGCCGGTGGCGCACCAGAACGGCAAGGCTCGCCTCGAAGAATGCCTCCGCCGCGACATTGGCGCCGACCAGCTTGTCGTCGCCATCCACCGTGAACACGGGGTGCGGCAGCGCATTGACGATGGCTTCCGAGGTCGCGCCGCTCGGCAGGCCGGCAGGACGTTCGGGTTTGGCGGATTTCATGCCGCGGCACTCCAGGAGAAATCGTCGAAGGCGTCATGGATGCCGGAACGCACGGCGGCGGGCTCGTCGAGGGTCAGCAGGCGCTTGCGCCAGAGCTTGGCGGCGTCTTCACCGCGGCCGGCGCTCGCCGCCGCCGCTTCCAGCGCCCAGCCGATATGCTTGCGCGCCTGACGGCGGCCGAGTTCCAGCCCGTAATGCGACAGCCAGCCATCGTAGAGCTCCAGCAGCACGTCGCGCTGCTCGTCGAGGCCGGGATCGGGCGGGGTGACGCCGGTCGCGAGATGCGCGGCGACCTGGCCGGGGAACCACGGCCGGCCCTGCGCGCCGCGCCCGATCATCACGCCGTCGGCGCCGGAGGCCGCGAGCATGGCGGGTGCGTCCTCAGCCGCGACCAGATCGCCGTTCGCGAGCACGGGGATCGACACCGCCTGCTTGATGGCGCGGATCGCCGGCCAGTCGGCGCGGCCGGTGTAGAACTGGCAGCGTGTGCGGCCATGAATGGTGACCAGCGCGACGCCGATCGATTCGGCCCGGCGCGCCAGCTCGGGGGCAACCAGCGCGGCCTCGTCCCAGCCGAGCCGGGTCTTCAGCGTCACCGGCACGCTTACCGCGCCAACCACCGATTCGATGATGGCGGTGGCGAGGTTAAGGTCGCGCAGCAGCGCCGAGCCGGCGAGGCCGGTGGTCACGCGCTTGGCGGGGCAGCCCATGTTGATGTCGATGAGGCCGGCACCGGCCTGTTCAGCCATGGCGGCGGCGCGGCCCATGGAGGCGGGCTCGTTGCCGGCGAGCTGGACGGCGTGGAGCGCCACGCCCTCGCCTTCCGCGCGCAGCACGGTTTCGACATGGCCGGCGGCCAGCGCCTCGGAGGCGACCATTTCCGACACGACAAGACCGGCGCCGTAACGCAGCGCCATGCGTCGGAACGGTGCATCGGTAATGCCCGCCATCGGCGCCAGGGCGACGCCATTGGGCACCGAGAGCGTCCCGATTTTCAGATTGACGTTCGCCGCAGCAATAGGGATCAAGCCGTGATCACTCGATGCACATTTAATGAGCCGGACTGGCACTGCCTATACAATAGCCACGCCGCGCTCGCCATCAAGCCTTCTGAATGCGATATGTCAAAACTTTTGCATTTATGCTCCGGTTTTGCGCTAAACGGATCGGGGGAGCAAGGCTTCCCTGCTGAAGCGGCAATCAAAGGGTACAGGATACGCCACTGCGATGCGGACGGACGTGATCGTGGTCGCGGCAGGCAGCGGCCAAAGGGCGGGCGAGGGCCTGCCCAAGCAGTTCCGGGACCTCGGCGGCCATAGCGTGCTGCGCCGGACGCTCACCCGCTTCATCGGCCAGCCCGGCATCCGTCATGTCCAGATCGTGGTGCATCCCGACCACGCCGCGCTCTATGAGCAGGCGGTGGCGGGACTGCCCGGCATCTTGCCGCCGGTGGCCGGGGGCGCGACGCGGCAGGCCTCGGTGCGCGCCGGACTGGAGGCGCTGGCCGCCGACCCGCCGGAGCTGGTGCTGATCCACGACGCCGCCCGCCCCTTCGTCGCCCCGCGCCTGATCGCCGACGGCATCGCCGCCGCCGCCCGCTACGGCGCCGCCGTGCCGGGGCTGGTGCTGGTCGACACCATCAAGTCTGTGCCCGAGCACGGCTATGTCGGCACCGGGCCGGATCGGAACGGCCTGCGCAGCGTGCAAACACCGCAGGGCTTCCGCTACGATCTCATCCTCGCCGCACATCGCAAGCTGGCGACCAAGGGCGACCTGACCGACGACGCCGCCGTCGCCGAGGCCGCCGGGCACCGGGTCGCGCTGTTTCCGGGCGATCCCGCCAACACCAAGCTCACCCTGCCCGAGGATTTCGTGACCGCCGAAAACAAGCTGCTCGCCGAACTCGCCGATGTGCGCACCGCCACCGGCTTCGATGTCCACGCCTTCGCGCCGGGCGACCACGTGATGCTGGGCGGCATCGCCATTCCCCATGATTTCGGTCTCACCGGGCATTCCGACGCCGACGTCGTGCTGCACGCCCTGACCGACGCGCTGCTCGGCACCATCGGCGATGGCGATATCGGCCATCATTTCCCGCCCTCTGATCCGCAATGGAAGGGCGCCTCCTCCGACCGCTTCCTCGCCCATGCAGTGGAGCGGGTGCGCGCGCAAGGCGGGCGCATCGCCCATCTCGACGCCACCATCATCTGCGAGGCGCCCAAGGTCGGCCCGCACCGCGAGGCGATGCGCGAGTCGATCGCCCGGATTGCCGGCGTCACGGTGTCCCGCGTCGGGGTGAAGGCGACGACCAGCGAGAAGCTTGGCTTTGCCGGGCGGCGCGAGGGGATCGCCTGCATGGCCGCGGCGACGGTGCGCCTGCCCTGGAGGGACGACGAATGAGCGGGGGTGCCACCCGGCAGGACGCGATCATCCTCGAAGCCATGCGCGTGCTGGACCTGTGCCGCGCGGCGGGGCTCACGGTCTCGACGGCCGAATCCTGCACCGGCGGGCTGGTGAGCGGGGCGCTGACCGAGATCGCCGGCTCGTCCGCCGTGGTGGACCGCGCCTTCGTTACCTATTCAAACACCGCCAAGCAGCAGGTGCTCGGCGTCTCCGCCGAAACGCTCGCCGCCCATGGCGCGGTGAGCGAGGAGACGGCGCGGGAGATGGTGGCGGGGCTGCTCAAGGCCAGCGGCACGTCGCTTGGCGTCGCGGTCACCGGCATTGCGGGACCCGGCGGCGGCACGGCGGAAAAGCCCGTTGGCCTCGTGCATTTCGCTGCCGCGCGGGCCGGCGGACGCACCCTCGTGCGTCGGGAGGTGTTCGCGGGCGAGGATCGCGCCGGCGTGCGCCAGCTCTCGGTGCTGACCGCGCTCGCCATGCTGGCGGAACTGGCGGGCGATCAGGCGCCGGGAAGTGCGGCGCCGTCGACGCCGTAAACCTCGTCCGCCCGCTTCTCGAACGCGTCGGCGAAGCGGCGGAAGGCGGCGTCGAACATCGCGCCCATCAGCAGGCCGAGGGTGCGCGAGCGGAAATCATAGTCGATGAAGAACTCGACCTCGCAGGCGCGCTCGGACACCGGCTTGAAGTTCCAGCGGTTCTCAAGCCGGCTGAACGGGCCGTCGAGATATTCGACCACGATGGTGAGGCGCGGGCGGTCCAGCGTCACGCGGCTGGTGAAGCTCTCACGGAACACCTTGTAGGCCACGGTCATATCGGCGACGAGGATGTCGATCCCCTCCCCGCTCGCCACGCGCCGGCGCACGCGCAGGCTTTCGCATAGCGGCACGAAGAGCGGATAGCGCTCGACATCGGCCACAAGGTCGAACATGTCGGCCGCCGAGTGCCGGACCTGCCGCTTGCTGCGGAACGAGGGCATGGCTCAGACGGGGGCCAGCGCGGGCGAGACGCCGCCGCCCAGCTTCGCCTCACGCGCGGCGCGCAGCCGGGCGAAATCCTCGCCGGCATGGTGCGAGGAACGCGTCAGCGGGCTCGACGACACCATGAGGAAGCCCTTGGTATAGGCGATGGTCTCGTAGGACTTGAACTCGTCCGGCGTCACGAAGCTCATCACCGGATGATGCTTGCGGGTCGGCTGGAGATACTGGCCGATGGTCATGAAATCGATATCCGCCGAGCGCAGGTCGTCCATGAGCTGAAGCACTTCGTTGCGCACCTCGCCCAGGCCGACCATGATGCCGGACTTGGTGAAGATCGACGGATCGAGCTCCTTCACCCGCTGCAGCAGCCGCAGCGAATGGAAGTAGCGCGCGCCGGGGCGGACCTTGAGGTAGAGCGAGGGTACGCATTCCAGATTGTGGTTGAACACGTCGGGCCGCGCCTCGACCACCACCTCCAGCGCGCCGTCCTTGCGCAGGAAATCCGGGGTGAGGATTTCGATCGTGGTCTTCGGGCTCACCGCACGGATGGCACGGATGGTGCGGGCGAAATGCTCGGCGCCGCCATCGTCGAGGTCGTCGCGGTCGACCGAGGTCACCACCACATGCTCCAGCCCCAGCCGGGCGACGGCATCGGCCACCTTCTGCGGCTCGTCCTGGTCGAGCGCGCCGGGCATGCCGGTGCGGACGTTGCAGAAGGCGCAGGCACGGGTGCAGGTGTCACCCATGATCATGAAGGTGGCGTGCTTCTTCTGCCAGCACTCGCCGATATTCGGGCAGCTCGCCTCCTCGCACACCGTGACGAGGCCATTGGCGCGCACGATGTCCGCCGTCTCCTGCCAGCCGGGCGTGCCGGGGGCGCGGACGCGGATCCAGTCCGGCTTCTTGAGCACCGGCGTCTCGGCGTGCTTCACCTTTTCCGGGTGACGCGGCTTTTCAAGCTGGCGGTTCAGGGTGTTGACGACGGTGACCATAGAGTGCCCGATGCCCGTTCGCGGTAGCTTCCACACTTAGTCGTTGCGTGACGTGCAGGAAACCCCGCCTTTACGGGCAGGAGACCCGACCGCGACGCACGCCTCGCCGCGAAGCGTCACCGAGCGCGCAGCTTGCGCCAGAGGAACAGCACGATGATCGCGCCGACCACGGCCGCGATCAGGGTGCGGAAGAAGCCGAAGACCGGGATTTCGGCGAATTCGGCCAGCTTGCCGCCGACAAAGGCGCCGATCAGGCCGAACAGCAGATTGGCGAACAGCCCGTGATCGCTGTCCGTCACCCGCTCGGCGATCCAGCCGGCGAGCAGGCCGATGATGATCATGGTGAACCAGCCGACACCCGGTTGGTTCAGCGCGGAATAGACTTCACCGTCCATGACTCAGATCCCCTGCCCGCGAACGGGCTGCCTCACATGTGGATCGCGCGCCCATAGGCGGCAAGCACGCTCTCATGCATGGTCTCAGAAACCGTCGGGTGCGGGAAGACCGCGTTGATCAGCTCTTCTTCCGTGGTTTCCAGATTCATCGCCAGCACGAAGCCCTGGATCAGCTCGGTGACTTCCGCGCCGACCAGATGGGCGCCCAGAAGCTGTCCGGTCTTGGCGTCGAAGATGGTCTTGACCAGACCTTCCGATTCACCCAGCGCCACGGCCTTGCCATTGCCGATGAAGGGGAAGCGGCCGACCTTGATCTCGTAGCCGGCTTCCTTGGCCTTCTTCTCGGTGAGGCCAACGGAGGCGACCTGCGGCATGCAATAGGTGCAGCCGGGGATCATCAGCTTGTCCATCGGGTGGGCATGCTTGCCGGCGATGCCCTCGACGCAGATCACGCCCTCATGCTCGGCCTTGTGCGCCAGCATGGGAGGACCGGCGACGTCGCCGATGGCGTAGATGCCGGGCACATTGGTGCGGCACAGGCCGTCGATCACCACGCAGCCGCGATCGGTCTTCACGCCGAGCTTCTCAAGGCCGAGATTCTCGATGTTGCCGACCACGCCGACCGCCGAAATCAGCCGGTCCGCGGTGAGGGTCTGGACCTTGCCGTCGGCGGTCTCGACGGTGGCGGTCACATTGTCCGCGCCCTTGACCACCTTCGACACCTTGGCGCCGGTGAGGATCTTGATGCCCTGCTTCTCGAAGCGCTTCTTCGCGTGCTCGGCAATCTCCTCGTCCTCGACGGGCAGAATCTGCGGCAGCAGCTCGACAATGGTCACGTCCGATCCCATCGCCTTGTAGAAGGAGGCGAATTCGACGCCGATGGCGCCCGAGCCCATGATCAGCAGCGACTTCGGCACCGCCGCCGGCGCCAGCGCTTCGAAATAGGTCCAGACCAGCTTCTTGTCGGGCTCGATGCCCGGCAGCGCGCGCGGGCGGGCGCCGGTGGCGATGATGATGTTCTTGGCGGTGTACTCGCCCGCGCCGAGAGCGCCCTTCGGCGCGCCGTCGGTTGCGGTGACGGAGACCTTGCCCGGCGCCGTGATGGTCGCCTGGCCCCAGATCATCTCCACCTTGTTCTTCTTGAGCAGGAAGCCGACGCCGTTGCTCATCTGGGCCGCGATGCCGCGCGAGCGCTTCACCACGCCGGCAATGTCGACGCCGAACTTCTCGGCGACGAGGCCGTAATCCTTGGCGTGCTCAATGTAGTGATAGATCTCCGCCGAGCGCAGCAGCGCCTTGGCGGGGATGCAGCCCCAGTTCGGGCAGATGCCGCCGACATATTGCCGCTCGACCACGCCGACCTTGAGGCCGAGCTGAGCGGCGCGGATGGCGGCGACATAGCCGCCGGGGCCGGAGCCGATGATGAGGATGTCGTAGGAGGTTGCGGCCATCTGAATTGTTCCGTCATGCCGGGCTCAAACCGGGACCCGGCCCGGCGCGCCTTCCGAAAGACGAGGATGGCCGGGGCGCTGCCCCGGCCATGGCGACTGGATCAGACCAGCATGCTCATCGGCTTTTCGATGATCTTCTTGAAGGCATCGAGCAGCATGGCGCCCATGGCGCCGTCCATCACCCGGTGGTCGCAAGAGATCGTCACCGTCATCACGGTGGCGACCGCCAGTTCGCCCTTCTTCACCACGGCGCGCTGCTCGCTGGCGCCGACCGCGAGGATGGTGGCGTGCGGCGGGTTGATGATGGCGGTGAAGTGCTTCATCCCGAACATGCCGAGATTGGAGATCGCCGAGGAGCCGCCCTGGTACTCGTTCGGCGCCAGCTTCTTGTTGCGGGCGCGGGTGGCGAGTTCGCGGGTCTCGTTCGAAATCGCGGAGAGCGTCTTGGTCTCGGCCTTGCGGATGATCGGGGTCAGCAGGCCCTTGCCGCCGTCGATCGCGACCGCGACGCCGATGTCGGAATGCTTCAGCTTGAGGTAGCGGTCGCCGCCCCACACCATGTTGGCATCCGGCACCTGCTGGAAGGCGAGCGCGTAGGCCTTGATGACGAAGTCGTTCACCGAGAGCTTGTAGGCCGGCTTGCCGTCCTTCTCGGGGGCGGACTTGTTGAGCGTCTCGCGCAGCTTGAGCAGCTCGTCCATGTCGCAGTCGACGGTGAGGTAGAAGGTCGGCACCGTCTGCCGCGCCTCGGTCATGCGCTGGGCGATGACGCGGCGCATGCCGTCGAGCGGGATTTCCTCATAGGTGCCGGGCTCGTAATAGGCCTTGGCCTGTTCGAGCACCGCACTGGCCGAGGGAGCCGCCGGAGCCGGAGCGGAGGCGGGTGCGGCGGCAGCCGCTGCCGGAGCCGCGGCGGGCTTGGCCGCGCCGGGGGTCGCGGAGGCGATGTCGGCGGCGACCACGCGGCCATGCGGGCCGGAGCCCTTCACCGATGAGAGATCGACGCCCTTCTCCTTGGCCAGACGACGCGCCAGAGGGGACGCGAAGACGCGGGAGCCGGAGGACGCATGCGCCGCAGCGGGAGCGGGAGCTGCCGCGGGGGAAGGAGTTGCGGCCGGTGCGGGAGCGGGCTCGGGTGCCTTGGGGGCCTCTGCCTTGGGAGCTTCAGCAGCCGGAGCCGCCTTCGCGGCAGGCGCGGCTCCGCCGGCGGCAACAGCCTTCACATCCTCGCCCTCCGTGGCGAGCACGGCGATGAGCTGGTTCACCGGCACGTCCTGCGAGCCTTCCGGCACCAGGATCTTGGCGAGCGTGCCCTCGTCGATCGCCTCGACTTCCATCGTGGCCTTGTCGGTCTCGATTTCAGCGATGACGTCGCCGGGGGCGACCTTGTCGCCTTCCTTCTTGAGCCATTTGGCGAGATTGCCCTTCTCCATGGTCGGAGACAGGGCCGGCATGAGGATCTCGATGGGCATGACGCTCTCCGATCAGCGATAGGTGACCGCCCGCGCGGCGTCGATGACATCCTGCACGGAGGGAAGCGCGAGCTTTTCGAGATTGGCGGCGTAGGGCATCGGCACGTCCTTGCCGAACACCCGCAGCACCGGGGCATCGAGATAGTCGAAGGCGCGCTCCATCACCCGAGCGGCGATTTCCGCGCCGACGCCGGACTGGCCCCACCCCTCTTCCACCGTCACCAGGCGCCCGGTCTTCTGCACCGAGGCGATGATGGTGTCGGTGTCCATCGGGCGGATGGTGCGCAGGTCGATCACCTCGGCATCAATGCCGAGCTTTGCCAGCTCTTCCGCCGCCTTCAGCGCGTAATTCATCCCGATGGACCACGCCACAAGCGTGACGTCCTTGCCGGCGCGCGCGATGCGGGCCTTGCCGAGCGGCACGACGAAATCGTCGAGCTTGGGCACCGGGCCGGAGTGGCCGTAGAGAATCTCGTTCTCAAGGAAGATCACGGGGTTGGGATCGCGGATCGCCGCCTTGAGCAGGCCCTTGGCGTCGGCCGCCGTATAGGGCGCGACGACCTTGAGGCCAGGAATGTGCGAGTACCAGGCGGTGTAGTCCTGGCTGTGCTGGGCCGCCACGCGCGCCGCCGCGCCGTTCGGGCCGCGGAACACGATGGAGGACTGGATTTGGCCGCCCGACATGTAGAGCGTCTTGGCCGCCGAGTTGATGATCTGGTCGATCGCCTGCATGGCGAAGTTGAAGGTCATGAACTCGATGATCGGCTTCAGGCCCGCCATCGCCGCGCCGACGCCGACGCCGGCGAAACCGTGCTCGGTGATCGGGGTGTCGATCACGCGCTTGGGGCCGAATTCCTGAAGCAGGCCCTGAGTGATCTTGTAGGCGCCCTGATATTCGGCGACTTCCTCGCCCATGACGAAGACGTCGCCGTCGCGGCGCATTTCTTCGGCCATGGCGTCGCGCAGCGCCTCGCGCATGGTGATCGTGACGAACTCGGTGCCTTCAGGCACGTCCGGCTCCGGCACCGCCGCCGGCTGGGGCGGATTGGCGACGGCCGAATTGACCGTGGCGGGAACGGCCGGGGCGGAAGCGGTGACCGGCGACGGCTCAAGCGGCGCGGCCTCGACCGGGGGAGCAGATTCGGCGGCCTTGGGCGAGGGAGCGCTGACCGCGCTCGCATCCTCGCCATCGGCCAGGATGACCGCGATCGGGGTGTTCACCGCGACGTCCTGGGTGCCTTCGGGCACCAGGATCTTGCCGAGCGTGCCCTCGTCGATCGCCTCGACCTCCATCGTGGCCTTGTCGGTTTCGATCTCGGCGATCACATCGCCGGACTTCACCGTATCGCCTTCTTTTTTAAGCCACTTGGCCAGATTGCCCTTCTCCATGGTGGGAGACAGGGCCGGCATGAGAATTTCGGTCGGCATGGCGGCGTTCCCCAAAAGGTCGCGTCGAGATCGCGCGTCACTGATGCGTCTGTGCCGGAAGCACCAACGTCAGATTGCTGTAGACAGCCATCGAGGCGATGGCGACGAGGATGGCGGCGAAGAGCGCGACCAGCATCTTGTTGAGGCTGGTCGCCTTGTCGGTGGGCGCCCCGGAGACGTGGCGCATGCCGAACGGCCATGCCACCGCGAGGACGAGGCTGACGGCGGAGGAACCGCCGCCGGCGCGCGTCACCGAGGCGATGCCGTAGGCCAGCCGGATCGACAGGACCCAGATGACCGCAGCGGCCGAAACCGAGGCGACCAGGAGGACCCAGAACAGGTTGGCGAGCATCAATGCGACCCCGGTGCTGGCGCGGCGATCAGCGAAGCACGTCGGTGTAGAGCTCGGAGACGTCGGGCTCCGGGTCGTTGGTGGCGAAATCGGCGGCCGCGTTCATGGTGTCGCGAATGCCGGCGTCGATCCCCTTGAGGTCTTCCTCGCTGGCCCACTTCTTCTCCAGAAGGCGGGCACGCACCTGCTCGATCGGATCGTGCTCGGTGCGCATCTTCTGCACCTCTTCCTTCGAGCGGTACTTGGCCGGATCGGACATGGAATGGCCGCGATAGCGGTAGGTCAGCATCTCAAGGATGTAGGGGCCCTTGCCGGAGCGGGCGAAGGCGACGGCGCGCTCGCCGGCCGCTTTGACCGCGCGTACATCCATGCCGTCGACCTGCTCGCCGGGAATGTTGAACGAGGCGCCCCGGCGGGAGAAGTCGGTCTGGGCGGAGGCGCGGTTCACCGCGGTGCCCATCGCGTATTTGTTGTTCTCGATGATGTAGACCACCGGCAGCTTCCAGAGCTCCGCCATGTTGAAGCTCTCATAGACCTGGCCCTGATTGGCGGCGCCATCCCCGAAATAGGCCAGGGTCACATTGCCGTTGTCGCGGTAGTGATTGGCGAAGGCGAGGCCGGTACCGAGCGAGACCTGGGCGCCGACGATGCCGTGGCCGCCGAAGAAGCCCTTCTCGATGCTGAACATGTGCATCGAGCCGCCCTTGCCCTTGGAATAACCGCCGCGACGGCCGGTGAGCTCGGCCATGACGCCCTTGGGGTCCATGCCGGTGGCCAGCATGTGGCCGTGGTCGCGATAGCCGGTGATGACCTGATCACCCGGCTTGAGCGCCATCTGCATGCCGACGACGACGGCTTCCTGGCCGATGTAGAGGTGGCAGAAGCCGCCGATCAGGCCCATGCCGTAAAGCTGGCCGGCCTTTTCCTCGAAGCGGCGAATCTCGAGCATCATCTTGTAGGCGTCGAGGTCCTGCTCCTTGGTGAAGTCGAGGACGGAAGCGACTTTTTCGCTACGACGCGCCGCGCTCCTCGGAGCCGCGGTCTTAGGTGCAGTCTTGCCGGCAACGGATTTCTTCGCGGCAGCAACCATGGCGCATCCCCAGCTCGTTATCGAATTGGGTGAGCTTAATATCGCAACTTACCGCACGGCGCTACGCCCGAAACGCAATGCTGCAACGCACAACATGTTGCAGACGCAATGGTTTCGGCATTTGAACTGGAATTAGGTTAATAACAAATATGAACTTGAATTAGGTTAAGTTCATGCGATTCTTGAATTTCCTCTCCGCAACGTCATTTGCGTATAAAAAATACCATTGAAGACGGTCACGCAGCTTTCATGGAGTACGCGTTTCCCCCGACACCGGACGCAGCAGCACAAGGTCCTTGGGGTGGACGAGGTTGAGCAGCGAGCGGGCTTCCTCGTCGAGGAGGTCGGCGTCGATCCGGTCGGGCGACAGCAGCCGGACGCGGGACTCGATGGCCTCGCGACGGGAGCGCAGCTCGTCGCGCTCCTGCGTCAGCTCGGCGATCTGCTGCTCAAAGCCCCGGCGGGCGAGCAGGCCGTACTGGCCATTATAGCCCTGAAAGGCGAAATAGCCGATCAGAGCCGCGGCTCCGAGATGGAGCGTGATGGTTTGGAAAATGGAGCGCCAGCGCGTGCGAATAATCATGAGACCGGAGCGTAGCGCGCGCCGGTTGAGAGGGCGTTAACCGTAAGCGTAATGACGGCTCATTTCATTTCAGTGATCCACCGGCGAAAAGGGCGCCTTCGGCCGGAATCAAAATGGCCGGGCATGACCCGGCCATTTCCTTGATTCAGTTCTTACCGGACCCCGGAACGACATCCGGGGTCGCGGACACAAAAGCTCAGGCCAGCGCCTTCAGCGCGGAGCGGCCGGCGTAGATCGCCTGGGGGCCGAGTTCCTGCTCGATGCGCAGCAGCTGGTTGTACTTGGCGGTGCGGTCGGAGCGGGCCAGCGAGCCGGTCTTGATCTGCCCGCAATTGGTGGCGACCGCGAGGTCGGCAATGGTCGAATCCTCGGTCTCGCCCGAGCGATGCGACATCACGGCGGTGTAGCCGGCCTTGTGGGCCATCTCGACCGCGTTCAGCGTCTCGGTGAGCGAACCGATCTGGTTGACCTTGACCAGAATCGAATTGGCCACGCCCTGCTTGATGCCGGCTTCCAGCCGCGTGACGTTGGTGACGAACAGGTCGTCGCCGACCAGCTGGCACTTGGAGCCGATGGTGTCGGTGAGCAGCTTCCAGCCCTCCCAGTCATCCTCGCCCATGCCGTCCTCGACGGTGACGATCGGGTAGCGCGCCACGAGGTCGGCCAGGTACTTCACCTGGGCCTCGATATCGCGCACGACACCTTCGCCCTCATAGTCATACTTGCCGTTCTTGAAGAACTCGGTCGAGGCGCAGTCGAGGCCGATATAGACGTCTTCGCCCGGCTTGTAGCCGGCGGTCTCGATCGCCTTCACCACGAAGGCCAGCGCGGCGTCCGCCGACGGCAGGTTCGGGGCGAAGCCGCCCTCGTCGCCGACATTGGTGTTGTGGCCGGCATCCTTCAGCGCCTTCTTCAGCGTGTGGAAGATCTCCGCGCCGGTGCGCAGCCCTTCCGCGAAGGTGGGGGCGCCGACCGGCATGATCATGAATTCCTGGAAGTCGATCGGGTTGTCGGCATGGGCGCCGCCATTGATGATGTTCATCATCGGCACGGGCAGCACGCGCGCATTCACGCCGCCGACATAGCGGTAGAGCGGCAGGTCGCGGGCGCTCGCGGCGGCCTTGGCCAGCGCCAGCGAGACGCCGAGAATGGCATTGGCGCCGAGGCGCGACTTGTTCGGGGTGCCGTCCAGCTCGATCAGGATCTGGTCGATAGCCGGCTGATCCTCGGCATCCATACCGCCGATCGCATCGAAGATCTCGCCGTTGACGGCGTCGACCGCCTTCTCGACGCCCTTGCCGAGATAGCGCCCCTTGTCGCCGTCGCGCAGTTCGACCGCCTCATGGGCGCCGGTGGACGCACCTGAAGGGACGGCGGCGCGGCCACGGGAGCCGTCTTCGAGCACGACGTCGACCTCGACGGTCGGGTTGCCGCGGCTGTCCAGGATTTCGCGCCCAATGATATCGACGATAGCGGTCATGCGTTTCCCCAAATTTCCCGATCGCGGGACCATCACGTTCCCAGCGCTTCTACTCGACCGCTGTGACATGCGAAAGAGGTGCCACGAATAACGGCACGCCGTGCCGCGCGCGGCTTGCCCCGATCACCATCGAAACGCTGCAACTGGGCCGCGCCACGCAATGGCTGGCCTCGACCGATCTCGCGGCGCTCGACCGCAGGCCGACACGCGCTAGGTGGCGAGCTTCCGCAATCCACGGCGCGTTCCATGAGGACTGCACGGTCGCGGTCGGCCGGCGGCTGCACGATCTGCTGGCGCCGCATTTGCTACGCATCGGCGGCTACGGGTACCCGCGCGGCCGGATTCCGATCGACGTGTTCTGGCAAAGCGGCGCCCCCGCCGGCCGATATCACGCTACCGGACTAGCCTGTGCCGCCCTATCGCGCGCGGGGGTGAGGGCGCGGAGCCCTCATTCCACCGTCACGGACTTCGCGAGATTGCGGGGCTGGTCGACATCGGTGCCCATCAGCACCGCCGTATGATAGGCGAGCAGCTGGATCGGCAGCGCATAGACCAGCGGCGCCACGGCCGGGTGGGTTTCCGGCAGCACCAGCGTCGCCTCGGTCTCGATGCCGGCCCTGGCCGCGCCCTCGGCGTCGGTAAGCAGCACGATGCGTCCGCCCCGCGCGGCAACCTCCTGCATGTTCGACATGGTTTTCTCGAACACCGCGTCATGCGGGGCGATCACCACCACCGGCATCTTCTCGTCAATCAGCGCGATCGGCCCGTGCTTCAGCTCGCCCGCCGCGTAACCTTCGGCGTGGATGTAACTGATTTCCTTGAGCTTCAGCGCGCCTTCCATCGCCAGCGGGAAGGCGGTGCCGCGCCCGAGATAGAGCACGTCCTGGGTCTTGGCGAAGGCGCGCGCCAGCGTCTCGATGTCGTGGCCGAGCTTGAGCGCCTCGTTCATCAGGCGCGGCACCTCGACCAGCGCGTGGACGATGGCCCGCTCCTCCTCCGCCGACAGCACGCCGCGCGCGCGGCCGGCCGCCACCGCGACCGAGGCCAGCGTCGCGAGCTGGCAGGTGAAGGCCTTGGTGGAGGCGACGCCGATCTCCGGGCCCGCGAGCGTCGGCATCACCACGTCCGCCTCGCGGGCGATGGTGGAGGTCGGCACATTGACCACCGCCATGATGTGCTGGCCGTGCTCCTTGGCATAGCGCAGGCTCGCCAGCGTATCCGCTGTCTCGCCGGACTGCGAGATGAGGATGGCGAGCCCATTGGCCGGCAGCGGCGCCTCGCGGTAGCGGAACTCGGAGGCGACGTCGATCTCGACCGGCAGGCGGGCGAAGCGCTCGAACCAGTATTTGGCGATCAGCCCGGCATAATAGGCGGTGCCGCAGGCGGCGATGGAAATGCGGTCGAGAGCCGCAAAGTCGAACGGCAGGTCGTCGGGCAGGCGCACCGTCTCGTTCGCCATGTCGAGATAATGGGCGAGCGTGTGGGCAACGACCTCGGGCTGCTCATGCATCTCCTTGGCCATGAAGTGGCGGTAATTGCCCTTCTCCACCAGGAAGCTGGAGGCGGCCGTCTTCTGGATCGGGCGCGCGACGATGTCGTTGGCGGCGTTGCGGATGTCCACGCCGTTGCGCGTCAGCACCGCCCAGTCGCCGTCGTCGAGATAGCAGATTGTGTCGGTGAAGGGCGCGAGCGCGATGGCGTCCGAGCCGAGATACATCTCGCCCCGACCATAGCCCACCGCGAGCGGCGAGCCCTTGCGGGCGCCGATGATCAGGTTCTCCTCGCCATCGAACAGGAAGGCGAGCGCGAAGGCGCCCTGAAGGCGCGGCAGCGCGGCCGCCACCGCATCGACCGGGCTGCGCCCGCCGCGCATCTCGCGGGTCACCAGATGAGCGACGACCTCAGTGTCGGTCTCGCTCTCGAAATTGGCGCCGTCGCCGCGCAATTCGTCGCGCAGCTCGCGGAAATTCTCGATGATGCCGTTATGCACCACGGAAACCTGCGTGGTGGCATGGGGATGGGCGTTGGCGACGCTCGGCTTGCCATGAGTCGCCCAGCGGGTGTGGCCGATGCCGATGGTGCCGGTCAGCGGTGCCTCGCGCAGCACGGTTTCGAGGTTGCGCAGCTTGCCCTGTGCGCGGCGGCGCTCCAGCCGGCCATGTTCCAGCGTCGCAATACCGGCGGAATCATAGCCTCGATATTCGAGGCGCCTGAGCGAATCGACCAGACGATCGGCGACGGGCGCCGTACCTACGATACCGATGATGCCACACATGGGTGATCCGTTCTCCGAACCGCACGAATATTGCACCGCAGGGTTTAACCGGCGGTGACCGGAATGCCGAAATCAAGTCTCATGTCGTTTCGTATCGCAGCAAACGGGAAGACGTTCGCCATATGAACCTGCCCCCCGCCCCTACCCGCTTCCGGGTGCGCACGGCTTGGCCCGGCGACGTGCCGGTGCTGACGGACCTGCTTAACGAGATCATCCGCGCCGGCGGCACGACCGCGCTGGAAATCGAGATGGACACGCAGGAGGTCGCGCGGATGTTCGTCGATGGCGCGGGCGTGCTGGCCTGCCATGTCGCGACGGGGATCGAGGACGACGCCCCGCTCGGCTTCCAGACCCTCGCGCGCCATCCCGATCTGCCCGAGGGCTGGGGCGATATAGCCACCTTCACCCGGCGCGGCCTCCGGCAGGCCGGGCTCGGGCGCGCGCTGTTCGCGGCGACCCGGGCGACGGCGCAGGCCCTCGGCCTTACCGCGATCAACGCCGCGATCCGCGCCGACAATGAAGGCGGGCTCGCCTATTACAGTCGGATGGGATTTGTGACCTACCGTACCCTGCCGGCGGTGCCGCTGCGCTCCGGCCAACTGGTGGATCGCATTTTCAAGCGGCACGATCTCGGCTGACCGCTCAGCCCTTCTGCGCCTTGCGGGCGGTAAAGCGCTCGCGCAAACGCGTCGCCCAGCCCGGCTTGTTGACCTGCCGCGCGCGGGCCACCGCGAGCGCATCGGCCGGCACGTCCTCGGTGATGACCGAGCCGGTGCCGACATAGGCGCCGTCGCCGATGCTCACGGGCGCGACCATGAGCGTATTGGTGCCGATGAAGACATTGGCGCCGATGGTGGTGCGGTGCTTGCCGTAGCCGTCATAATTGCAGGTGATGGAGCCGGCGCCGATATTGGTGCCCTCCCCCACGCTGGAATCGCCGACATAGGACAGGTGGTTGATCTTCACCCCCGCCCCGAGCTCGGCGGCCTTGATCTCCACGAAATTGCCGATGCGCACCCCCTCGCCCAGCGTCGCGCCGGGGCGTAGCCGGGCATAGGGGCCGATGGAGACGCCCCTGGCGAGGCTCGCGCCTTCCAGATGCGAGAAGGCGTGGATCACCACCTCGTCGCCGACGGTGACGCCGGGGCCAAACACCACGTTCGGCTCGACCAGCACGTCGCGGCCGAGCTTTGTGTCGGCGCAGAAGAACACCGTCTCCGGCGCGACCAGCGTCGCGCCGGCGGCCATAGCGCGGGCGCGCAACCGCTGCTGGATCACCGCCTCGGCCTGCGCAAGCTGGGCGCGGTTGTTGACGCCCGCCACCTCTTCGGCCGTGACCTCGCACGCCACCGCCTCGCGGCCGACGGCGCGGGCAAGCTCCACGGCGTCGGTGAGATAGAACTCCTTGTTGGCATTGGCGTCGCCGATGCTCTCCAGCAGGGAAAGCGCCGCGCGGCCATCGAATGCCATGAGCCCGGCATTGCAGAAGTCGATGCGCTTCTCTTCCGTGCTGGCGTCCTTGTCCTCGCGAATGGCGAGCAGAGCGCCGTCGCGCGTGACGAGGCGGCCATAGCCGGTGGGGTCAACCGCCCGGAAGCCGAGCACCGCCACCGCCGCGCCGCTCGCGAGGGGGGCGCGAAGCGTGGCGATGGTGTCGGCGCTCACGAGCGGGGTGTCGCCATACATCACCACCACATCGTCATAGCCCCGCGCCAGCGCCTCGCGTGCCGCGAGCACGGCATGGGCGGTGCCGCGGCGCTCGCCCTGCACGAACACGTGGGCGCCCGGCAGCACGCGGGAGGCCTCGGCGGCCACGCGGTCATGGTCCGGGCCGATCACCACCGCGACCGAGGCCGCATTTGCGCCCTTCGCCGCCTCCAGCACATGGGCGAGCATGGAGCGCCCGGCGATGGCATGCAGAACCTTGGGCAGGGAGGACGCCATGCGCGTACCTTCTCCGGCGGCGAGGACGATGACGAGCAGGCTGCGCGCGGGGGTCGACATGGATATTTCTCTCCGGCAGTGACAGCGGTGCTGTTTAGCGCAGCGTGGCGGGAGCCGGAAGCCGCGTCGCGGCGTTGATCGCGGGCGCACGCCGTGTCATCCATCAGGGCGCATGACCAAGATCGAGGACGGCGCCGTGTCGAAACCCAGCTTCCTGCCCGGCGCCCGCGCCGCCAACATCGTCATCGCGCTCGGCGCCTTCGCGCTCGGCTGGGCGATCTATATGCGCTACGCGCTGATCGAACAGTCCGCCGTCGGTCTCGCCTGCGTCGGCATGGATACCGCGACCTGCAACACGCGGGCGATCGTGATCGAGATGTTCGGCTGGTCGAGCTTCGGCATCGCGGCGATCATCACCGCTGCGCTTCAGTTCATCCGCCCCTCGGTGCCGATGTTCACCATCGCGCTGATGGCGACCGGCATCGGCCTCGTCATGTACAACAACAACCTCTCAGCGCTGGCCGCCGGGCTGCTGGTCATTTCGTTCGCCCGGCCCTGGCGAGGTGCCAGAGCGTGAAGGCCAGGACGACCAGCAGCGTGCCGGTCCACAGCGCCTGCCAGTTCGCGAAGGTCTCGTTGATCGCGATGTAGAGACCGCTGGCCAGAAACAATGCCGCCGCGATCACCTCGGCGTGCCGGCTCTCCGCCCCGCGCCGCGCCGGCGCCACCAGCGCATAGAGCGCGAAGGCGGTGATGATCGGCGTCAGCCCGGCGAAGTTGAAATCCTTGTAGCGCGGGTCGAACACCAGCCCGAGCCCGATCTGCGCGGCCAGCACCAGCGAGGCCGCCAGCAGCCAGGACAGCACGCGCTCCATGCCCGGCGCCGGGCCGGCATGGGCGGGATTGAGCGCCACTTCCAGCGTCACCAGCCGGGTGCGCATGCCGATCGCCGCCGCCGCGGCCAGCGGCACGGCAAGCGCCAGAACCAGCAGCGAAATCCCGCGGACCCAGCCGCCGACGCCGAGGCTTTCGACCGGAATCGTGTGCAGCAGCCGCCCGATCATCAGCCCGGCGAAGAAGGCAATGCCGGACACCGCCAGCCAGTGCCGCGTCGCCGGGGCCGGCGCGCCGGAGCGACGCTGCGCGAGGCCGGCGACGGCGAATACCGCGCCGGCGAGCACCATGCCGGCCAATGCCTGCTGCAGCCAGTTCGGATGATCGGAGACCGGCTCGCCCCAGCTGAACTTGAAATCGCGGGTATAGGCGTCGAGGAAGCCCCAATGGCCGCCGACCGTGCCCTCGGAAGCGCGCTTCCACGGCTGGTCGAACGCCTCGATCACGTTGAGCCGGTAGCCCTTGGCCTTGGCCAGCGCCAGCAGTTCCTGGATGACGTTGGCCTGATTGGAGGGCGAGGGCAGCGCGCCTTCCCGCATGCGCCCCTCGCTCGGCCAGCCGGTCTCGCCGATCAATATGTCCTTGCCGGCGAAGATCTGCCCGACATGCTCGCGAATCTCGCCGAGATGGGCGACCGAATCCTCGGCCGGCACCGGCAGGTCCTCCCAGAACGGCAGGATGTGGACAGTGACGAAATCCACCGAGCCGGCGAGGTCGCGGTTGCGCTCCCAGAACTCCCAGACATCGGCATAGGTCACCGGGACCTCGCCGACCTTGCTTTTCACTTCCTTGATGTAGGCCGCCATGTCCACAGGAGACAATTCGCCGCGCAGCAGCACCTCGTTGCCGACGATCACCGCCTTGATCACGTCGGGGTTCTGCTGCGCCGCCTTCACCGCCGCATCGATCTCGATGCGGTTATTGTCCCGATTGCGGCCGAGCCAGATGCCCTGGAGCACGGTGAGCCCATGCTTACGCGCCAGCTCCGGGACCACATGCAAGCCCATCTCGGTGGAATAGGTGCGCACGCATTGCGTGATCTTCGCGAGACGCTCGAAATCGTCGTCGATCTGCTCGGGCGGGATCACCAGCCCTTTCATGAACGGCGACTGCCCGGGCCGGAACGGCGCATAGGAGACGCAGGGCAGCTTCTCGCCGGCAGCGAGCGGTGAGACCGGGGCCGGCACCGGCTGTCCGAGCCAGGCCCAGACACCGACGATCGCCGCGCAAACAACGGCGGCGAGCGCTACGGGAAGTCGCATGCGGTAACTCTCCAGATCGGACCGGCCGGCCGGCGCGGCACGATGCCGGCAGCCCTCCTAGCGCTGCTTTGTAGCCTCAGGGAGCGCCGATGGGGAAGCACCCGATTTTCGCGCGGCCCAAAGAAATGCCGAAGCCTTCATCATGCCGCCAATATCAGCCGTCATGCTGACAAATTCGGCGGCTTCACCTAGTGTGAAGCGCTATTGGCCTCCCTCTCTTGCGTGTGACGTTCCCCATCATGCTGTGTTCCGTACGTCTTTTATCCGCCCTTGTGCTCGGCGGCTTCGTCCTCACGGCGGCCGTCACCGGCCCGGCCTTCGCCCAGACCAATAATGGTGAGCAGAAGCCGGCCGAGCAGTCGCCGGAGGAGCAGGCTAAGGAGGCCCAGCGCCGCTCGATCGAGGAGTTCAACCAGGCCGCCAAGCTGCCGGGCAATGCCGGCCTGCCGGAATGCGTGTGGAGCGGGCGGCGCATCGCCATGCTGCTGTGGCGCGACGACATCGACACCGCCCGCCGCCACCTCGAACTCTATGAGCGCTTCGGCTGCCCGACCGAGCACCTGAAGATCGCGTTCCGCTGCCTCGTGCGGCAGGGCAACATCGACGCCAAGGCGCAGGAGCGCCTGTCCGAACGGGTGCAGATGTGCTGGGTCAACCCGGATTCCCCGCCCCCCGCCCCCA